>DATDFQ010000007.1 GCA_036522515.1 Bacteroidota bacterium | reverse complement strand
AGGCGTGACCGCTCTCTCGGTCGGTGTGAATGCGTTCGTCTGGACGATCAGCAACGCAAGCTGTCCCCCATCAAGGGATACTGTAGTTATCACACGGGACGCTTCTCCGACGACCGCCAATGCCGGACCGGATGAGACAGTCTGCTCGACAACAACCTCTCTGGCCGGCAATACCGCGTCGGTCGGAACGGGCGCGTGGACAGTTATCGCGGGCAGCGCAAATGTCACCAACGCAGGCGATCCAACATCGGGAGTGACGGGTCTTTCAGTCGGCACCAATACGTTTGTCTGGACAATTACGAACGCAAGCTGTCCCCCATCCAGGGATACAGTCGTTATCACTCGCGATGCCTCCCCGACAACAGCCAGCGCCGGGCCGGATGAGACAGTTTGTTCGACAACAACCACTCTTGCCGGCAACACACCATCAGTTGGAGCCGGCGTGTGGACTGTCATTACGGGAAGCGCAAATGTTACAACGCCGTCAGATCCTACGTCAGGCGTCACAAGTCTTTCTGTCGGAGTCAACACCTTCGTCTGGACCGTCAGCAACGCGAGCTGCCCTCCGTCCAGGGATACCGTTCTTATCACTCGCGACGCATCGCCCACAATCGCGACCGCGGGTCCGGATGAGACGGTTTGCTCGACGACTACAACGCTTGCCGGTAATACACCGACCATGGGAACAGGGGCATGGACGGTGATTACGGGTAGCGCAAGCGTGACGACACCGGGAAGCCCCACTTCCGGTGTAACCGCTCTCTCAGTCGGCGCGAATACTTTTGTTTGGACGATCTCCAATGGATCCTGCCCTTCCTCGAGTGATAGCGTCACGATAACTCGCGACGCATCGCCGACGACGGCGAACGCCGGAGCGGATGAGACAGTTTGCTCGACAACTACCTCTCTGGCCGGTAATACCGCATTGGTCGGAACGGGCGCGTGGACAGTCATTACAGGGAGTGCAATCGTGACCACCCCGGGCGATCCGACCTCAGGCGTGACCGCTCTCTCGGTCGGTGTGAATGCGTTCGTCTGGACGATCAGCAACGCAAGCTGTCCCCCATCAAGGGATACCGTAGTTATCACACGGGATGCTTCTCCGACGACCGCCAATGCCGGACCGGATGAGACGGTTTGCTCGACGACGACCACCCTCGCCGGCAACACCCCGTCGGTCGGAACCGGCGCGTGGACAGTTATCGCGGGCAGCGCAAATGTCACCAACGCAGGCGATCCAACATCGGGAGTGACGGGTCTTTCAGTCGGCACCAATACGTTTGTCTGGACAATTACGAACGCAAGCTGCCCCTCATCCAGGGATACGGTTGTTATCACGCGGGACGCCTCACCGACAACTGCGAATGCTGGTCCGGATGAGACAGTTTGCTCAACGACAAGCACTCTCGCGGGCAACGCCCCGTCAGTCGGGACGGGAGCGTGGACAGTGATCGCGGGTAGCGCAAATGTCACGAGCTCCGGCAATCCAACCTCTGGAGTTACAAATCTGAGTGTTGGCGTAAATACATTTGTTTGGACGATCAGTAACGCAAGCTGTCCTTCGTCCGGGGATACTGTCGTCATCACACGCGATGCGTCTCCGACAACGGCCAGTGCAGGGCCCGATCAGACTGTCTGCTCGACGACAGCGACATTGGCGGGCAACACGGCAACCGTTGGTACAGGAGCATGGACAGTACTCACCGGAACCGGAAGCGTGACAACTGTGACCGATCCAGGCTCCGGAGTCACGAACCTGAGTGTCGGCGCCAATACATTCGTTTGGACGATCAGTAACGCAAGTTGTCCCCCATCCAGGGATACGGTAGTCGTCACACGCGACGCTTCTCCGACGACCGCCACTGCCGGACCGGATGAGACTGTTTGCTCGACGTCGACCACCCTCGCCGGTAACACCCCGTCGGTCGGAACCGGCGCGTGGACAGTTATCGCGGGTAGCGCAAATGTCACCACCCCAGGCGATCCGACGTCAGGTGTAACAAGTCTTTCGGTCGGTGTCAATACGTTCGTTTGGACCGTCAGCAACGCAAGCTGCCCTTCATCCAGGGATACTGTCGTTATTACTCGCGACGCAGCGCCCACAACGGCCACCGCGGGGCCTGATCAGACGGTTTGCTCGACCACTGCCACTCTGGCCGGAAATTCACCGACCGTAGGAACCGGGGCATGGACGGTGATTGTAGGGGGCGCCAATGTTACCACCCCGGGAGATCCGACATCGGGTGTCACAGCTCTCTCTGTTGGTGTCAATACCTTCGTTTGGACCGTCAGCAACGCAAGCTGTCCTGCATCCAGAGATACTGTCGTCATCACGAGCGATGCGCCGCCGACAACCGCGAGCGCCGGTCCGGACGAGACAGTTTGCTCGACAACAGCCACTCTCGCAGGTAATACACCTTCAGTCGGAACGGGCGCGTGGACGGTACTCGCTGGAACCGGAAGCGTGACAACGCCTGCCGATCCGACTTCCGGCGTAACAGGCCTGTCAGTCGGGACGAACACCTTTGTTTGGACGGTCACCAACGGATCATGCCCCCCCTCGAGGGATAGCGTTACCGTAACCCGCGATGCGTCGCCCACGACGGCGAACGCAGGCCCGGATGAAACAGTCTGCTCGACCGCCACGACATTGGCTGCCAACGCGCCTACCGTCGGTGCGGGAGCCTGGACAGTGCTGGCGGGATCGGGAAGCGTAACGACGCCAGGCGATCCGGCCTCAGGCGTCACAAATCTGAGTGTCGGCGCCAATGCATTTGTTTGGACGATCAGTAACGCAAGCTGTCCCTCATCCAGGGATACTGTCGTGATCACACGGGACGCCCCGCCGACAACTTCGAACGCCGGTCCGGATGAGACAGTTTGCGCGACAACAGCCACGCTCGCAGGCAACACACCCACCGTGGGAGTCGGCACCTGGACCGTGATTGCAGGAAGCGCCAACGTCACAACTCCGGCCGATCCGACGTCAGGCGTGACAGGGCTTTCAGTCGGAGCCAATACGCTTGTCTGGACGGTCGCCAATGGAACCTGCCCGCCCTCCAGGGATAGCGTTACGATAACGCGCGACGCGTCGCCCACGACGGCGAACGCAGGCCCGGATGAGACGGTTTGCTCGACCACCACGTCACTGGCCGGCAACACGCCAACCGTGGGTGCAGGAACGTGGACTGTGCTCACAGGAACCGGAAGTGTGACAACCCCGGGCGATCCGACATCGGGCGTTACAAATCTGAGTGTCGGCGCCAATACAATCGTTTGGACGATCAGTAACGCAAGTTGTCCCCCGTCGAGGGATACCGTGGTCGTCACACGGGATGCGCCCCCGACGACGGCAAATGCAGGAGTTGACCAGACGGTCTGTGCGACAACGGTCACCCTCGCCGCCAACGCGCCAACAGTGGGGACGGGTCTATGGAGCGTCGTCGCAGGAACCGCGACGATCACCGCCCCGGGCGACCCTGCATCGGGCGTAACAGGCCTCTCCGTCGGCGTCAACGAATTCGTCTGGACGGTCGGGAACGGCTCTTGCGCGCCCTCGAAGGATACCGTCATGATTACGCGGGATGCGCCTCCGACCACCGCTGTTGCGGGGCCGGATCAACTGATCAGCGGTTCATCGACACTGCTCGCCGGTAACACCCCCTCGGTGGGGAGTGGTGTGTGGACGCTGGTCGGCGGAACGGGAACCGTCACGTCGCCGTCGAATCCAGCCTCAAGCGTGACCGGGCTGGCCCCCGGAGCGAACACGTTCCGCTGGACGGTCAGTAATGGCACATGCCCTTCATCATTTGACGAAGTCATTATCACCAGAAAACTGCCGACGACGAGCTTTCTCACTTCTTCGACGAACCCCTCGGCAGTGGGACAATCGGTGACCTTTAAAGACAGCGTCTACGGCTCGCTTCCGGACGGTGGAAAGGTGTATTTCAGGATCGACGGGGCCGTGCCGGGGGACTCGGTGGTACTCGCAGGGGAGGGAACGGCAACACTCTCGAAGAGCACACTTACCGCCGGAACTCACACGGTCAAGGCGTTCTACGGAGGAACAACCGCCTACGACACGAGCTCCTCAAATGTGGTCATTCAGGTCGTGAATCAACTATCGATCGTCGCTTCGGCGGGACCCAACGGGCAGATCAATCCGTCCGGAACCGTTCCTGTCTCCTACGGGAGCAGCAAAGCGTTCTCGATAACCCCGAACGTGGGATCCCATGTCGATTCTCTGGTCGTCGACGGGGCGAATCTCGGCGCCCTGGTGAGCTATCAGTTCACCAATCTCGTCGCGAATCATTCGATCAGGGCGTATTTCTCGATCGACACCTTCACCGTGGCGGCGTCCGCCGGTCCGAACGGTACAGTGAACCCTTCGGGTAGCGTGACGGTGAACTACGGCTCCAACCGGACATTCACCATACATCCGGACACAGGGTACCACGTGGATAGCGTCCTTGTCGACGGCGCATTCGCCGGAAGCGCCCTGTCGTACACGTTTACCAATATCACCGGCAACCACACGCTCCGGACGACGTTCGCGATCAACACGTACACAATAACAATATCGAAGATCGGGCAGGGTTCGGTTTCTCCTTCGGGAACGCTCACCGAGGTGTATGGCGCCTCGATTTCGCTCCTCATCACGCCCGATACTCATTACGGCGTCGACAGCATCGTCATGGATGGGGCGTCGATGGGCAGTCTGCCCGGTTACTCGTTGAACGACATTTCAGGGGACCATGCGATCACCGTCTACTTCGGGCTGCAGCAGGAGTATGGGGTCCGCTATCGTTCCTTCAGGTCTGATTCGCTGTACGCCAGAAGGGCGACCAGGAAGAAGCCGATCAACGACTACTGGGAGTTCATGGTCAGGAACACGACCCGGGACACGATCAAGGTGATCAAAATCGCCTTCAGGAATTACGTGCGTCAGATCGTGAGTTCGGGGAACTTTACACCGAGGGGGCTCCGGAACAATTGGACGTTCGAAGGAGTGTTGAGGCCTGCGGATTCCGTGCTCATCACGGGATGGAACGTGCGGCCGAATCCACAAACGATCAAGAAGTTATGGCTGGGCTCGCATCTGCCGGTCTTGAACATTGCACCGCGGTACGAGCACATGGATATTCCGATGCCGAATCCGGCGGACGTTCGGAATAATGCGTTCAGCCTGGGGGCATTTCGTGCGACGCGGGGAATGATCGTCGGAGTGCCGAAACCCGATTCCGGGGCATACTACGGTTGGGTCAGAATGATAAGGACCACCGATATGGCACTCTCGATCGGGAACACCCGCCTCGTGCACACCGGCACGCCGCGCGGATTCGACAAACGATGGACTACGAGACCGTTCCATTATGAACAGCGTAGTCTTTCACCGCGAAAGCATAATAACAGGCTCTTTGCCGACCTGATGGCCCTGAAATTCAACATCGGGATCAGTGCGCTGGGAATCGCGCAGCCGGGATTCGGGGAGCTCTTGTTCTCCGAAGACGGGAATCCGTTCAATCACATGCTGGTCCGGCAGATCGCCGCGCGAGGAGACTCGGCCATGACCTTCTATACGACCAATCCGGGTTTCTACGCGATTCTGGATTCGACGGTCCGGCGCATTAACGACGCGTTCTCCGGCGCCATAGATACCCTCAGCTGGCGCGACACGTTGAAGCTGAAAGGCGCGAAAAGGTTGATCGATGTCGTCTACCTGGAGGCAAGCGGCATTCCTCCTACAGTCGTTTCGCCGAGTGCCGGGAGCCTTCCGCCTGACCTGCCGCTGGCGTTCGAGCTGTTACAGAATTATCCGAATCCGTTCAACCCGCGGACGACGATCCAGTTCAGCCTTCCCGCCCTTTCGACGGTGACGCTGAAGGTCTACAATATCCTTGGCCAGGAAGTGGCGACCTTGTACGATCAAGCGCTCCTGGATGACGGGGAGCAGGAGGTCGAATTCAACGGAGCCAACCTCGCATCGGGAGTCTATTTCTACCGGATGACGGCGGAGACGCTTGCCGATGAAGATAACCCCGACGCGGTTCCGGAGAGGTTTACCCTTACCAGGAAGATGATGATGATCAAGTGAGGACGATTGCCTTCCCACGTTCTTGCAACCGGGAGGGCGAATCTTAACCGTTCAGAATATCCACTCCGGGGGTATGAGGTTGTTGAGCGCATCCCGGAAATGGGGAGGAAGAAGGCTCAACCCTACCTGGTAGGAAGCATTCGTCCAGCCGAATCCCTCCTTCGTAATATAGGAGAATGTCGTTCCCACGTTTCCGTACTCGGCGAACACACGGTGGGTCCGGTTGACGACATCAAATTTCTCGGGGATCGTGCCGTTGTAATTGACGGCATTCACGGTGAGCGTATAAAGCCACCGGTAAATCAGCCGCTGCGCGATCGTATCGAGCCCGGAATTCATCAGTCCCTTCCAGATGAGCATCTGATGGGGGGCCCAGCCGAACGGATAATCCCACTGGCGTAAGGGGCGGTTCGGGCCGATGGGGCCGCGCGAGTCTTCGGACGACCCAGCGATCCCGCCGGCCATCTCCAGTTGCGGAAGGGCCTGCGCCACGAGCCTCTTTGCCTGCCGGTCGGTCGCCAGTCCGGCCCACAGGGGATAAAGGGCAGTCGCGCTCACGTAATTGGTCTGGCGCCCGCTCGCTACGTTATAATCAAAATAGATCCCGCGGTCTTCATTCCAGAGATACCGGTTCACCAGGTCCTTCCGCTTTCGCGCCCGGTCGAACCAATCCGAGGCTTTCTCGATCCGCCCATCGACCGACCGCAGCGAGTCCCCGAACACCCCTTCGATCGTGCGGGCTATGTCCATTTCGATCTTATAGAGGAGCGAATTCAGGTCCACGGTGACGAGGTCGGCGGAACAGCCTTCAAGACGATAGCTCGTATCATGGCCCGACTCACGCATGCTTCTGTCATGGACGAAATACCGGTCGAGTTCCGGAACGGGAATTTTGCCGGCCCTGTAGCCGGCTTCAAACGCTCTCACATCCATCCGGAGTTTTTTCGCGTACGGGGCATAGACCGCATCGAAGTGTCCCGGTTCCACCTCCGGCGGAGGGCCCACGCCGGAATCGTGATAACGGCTCAGCCCGGTCGCTGTCAGACGGTCGGCGTTCATCCAGACCTGATGGTACTCCTTGATCGCGGCCTGGAACGCGCGCCCGAGCCACTCGCGGTTGAGCGAGTCTTTCGGAAGTCGCTTGTACACCTCGAGAGCCATCGAGGTCAGGAAGGGCGGCTGGGAGCGGGTCAGGTAGTAGCTGCGGTTCGCATTCAGAATGGCCCCGTAGTACGTGATCTCGTAAATGAGATTGTCCACCATCGCCTTCGCGAGCTCCACGCGGCCGTCCTGCAGCAGCCCGAGGGCGATGAAGTAGCTGTCCCATCCGTACATCTCGTTGAACCGCCCCCCGGGGACCACGAAGGGGGTGCCCCGGTACGTTCCGTCCGGGTCATGCAGCAGTTCGAGGTTCAGGATCCCATGGCGCCCGCCGAGGCTGCGCACAAAATCCGGCGTGACCTTCTGGGGGAGGCGCACCACCTTCATCTCCCACTCACGATGGCGGTCGGCGATCCTCGAAAAATAACTGTAGGCCATCTCGTCGGCGCGGGGCACGTAGACGTAGTGAAGCCCGTCCACCGTTCCCGCCTTCTCGTCGGTCAGCATCGCGACGAGGCCCTGCTCCTCGAGACGCCTCGTCAAGCCGCTCCAATAAAGATCTTTGATCAGTCGTGACATCCGGTCGATAGGAGGTTCGAAAATTCTATCGGACCGGATTTCAGCGGTTCCGGCCCCGTTCGCTGCGGAGAGAGTGAGTTCCTGAAGAAGGTTTGAAAGAAAGTAGGTCCCGGCCACTTCATACCGATGCCCGTCCGGGGTTCCGACCCAGGTGCGCTTGTTCCCACGTTCCGTCCCCGGAACATGAGGATCGTCGATCGTGATTTTTTTATCGCCATCGGTATCTTCATCAAAGAGCAGCGAGTCGATCGCTTCGCGCACTCGAACGCTTATCGTTCGAGGCGCCGGCTGGGCCGTGAGACTGAATGCTCCGCAGCCCGCAACGGTCAATACGAGTGACCAAACAATCAATAATGCGGCATTCACCTCAAACCCCTTCCGCCGGGATCGCACGGTTTGGTGAAGACGCTCGCCCCCCGGCTCCGAGACCCCCTTTGGTAGGAACATGGCTTGTCAGAAATTGGTTCTTTTTGCTCGATTTTCCGCTGATTGTACGAGTGGCGGCACTATTCAAGGGAGGAAGTAGAACGGGCAAAATCCTTCACGAGGTAAGCATCGTCTGAGGCCTCCTTGTTCATGACCCAGGTCGTCACAATGTCGATGTTTCGAAGGTTAGTTTTCATCCACCGTTAATGAGAAGGTTACACGGTGTAATACTGCTTGTCAGATGATCTCCAGACGCAACTCTAACCCGACGTTTATTGAAAATCGGCATTTCCATAGAGACGGGTCAAAGATTCCATCGAGAGCGAACCACAGCCCTGACGGCTTTGCTGGCTAGTTGGATCGGCCGGATGTCTTGATTGGCAAGACGGGCAAGCGGAGTAAGTCGCTGATGCGGAACTTAAGCTTGATTGGTACCTCAAATCCATCAAGCACAAGGATTATGATTCCCGAATCATCGAAAAGATGGCGGTCTCCGATCTCTAGGTCGAATGCGACAACGAGTGTCTCCTCCAACGTAAACTGATTATTACGTCTACCCCAAACGTATTTGGGTTTGATAGAGAAACCTTTGTCATTACTCAGGTAGATTTGCTGGTCGAGGTGACTGATATCAGGTATGTAGCAAGGCCAATCTGAAAGAAGTTTGGTCAGTGGAACGGAGTTGACCACAGGGATCGCACAGGGCCAGGCATTATTCCTAAGAGTCAATAAGAATTGAAGGGCATCTAAACGACCAGTTCTTCCCATGTAATTACCATGACTGTCCATGAACTGGCTTGTTTGTGGATCGAGGAACAGACCAGCCTGAAGAACTAGAGACGTGTCGATCTGGCGCTGAGTTTCATCGTCCGACCAATGCTCTCTCGTCTGGCTCATACGGTTGATGGCCGCGATGACTGCAGGAGTGTACGGGGTAGCGATCAACTTGATGTTCGGTGATCCCTGATCATACAAATTATTTTGCATAGAGGAAAGTATCACCGTTAGACAATCCCGACTCGACCATTGTGAAGATGGTTTCTGAAGAATGTCTTCGGCCTGGTTTTTACCAAGGTAAAAACATCCATCTGCAATAATAAGACAGAATAGCGAGACCACTCCTATACTATTGTAAAGGGTCACCAAGGAATGTAGCCGACGCCTTTCACAAAGTCAACGGGGTCTATACCTAGGTACTGGCTGATTTTGGTTGCCTTTCCGTCCCGCGACCTGAAGGTCGCGGCTACCGATGCCTCGGGCTTGGTAGCCGCAGCCTTTAGGCTGCGGGTTTTTCGCTCGGCAGTTCAAATTCACCCACTACCCCAAAGCAGATCCCCTTGGAGCTAACCCGGAGTTTCATTACTTTTCATTCCACTTTCACGGCGCCCATAGCTCAATTGGATAGAGCATCAGACTTCGGATAGACTGTCTTTCTGCATTTCCTGATTGATTGTAGGTGATTTCGAGGTAGAAAGAAGGGATTGCAACGTTCTTGCTACAGTCCCCCTCTATAATACCTCAACGCGGACGATCGAGCTTCAAAAGATCATTCCTCATTTTCTCCACCGTAATCTTGTCGCAAACCAACGTCGTCCTGATATCGGAATGTCCGAGCAGACTTTGAATCACCGCTGCACCAATAGCTGCACCGATTCCCGCTCCGATGCCTAAGCCGTGTCCGATGAAGCTCTTTCTTATCCGGGGCGGTTTGGTGTCTGGCATTTCTTTCATTGTCGTTTCTCAATAATAATGATCACTCCCGCGAGACACAACTTCGGCTATGCCGTTGACATTTGCGTTGCGGTTGTCCGGGTTCGTTGTGGATGGTTCACACGTGATCTGATGAGGCCTACGTGGGGAAAGGTCATTACGAACAATAAGGGGTATCATTGAAACCCAAATGAAGAAATGAAGACTTAAAAGTGTTGGCTAGTTTGAGGCTGGGGTGGGCATGTTGCACTTTTCGACGGACGGCAACAAGAAAGGATTACATTTGCGAGGTCGGTCTGCTAAGGAGCGTAGTGTCAGGTTTCAATAAACTTCGTTCAGAACTCTACTCCGTTTTCGTTGTATACAATAATTCCATCCGCCGTTCCAACCCATAAATTGCCGCGAACGTCGTAGCATAAGGCGGTTATTGTGTTACTGGGTAATAGGCTATTTTCAGTAGTATATTTTGTCCATGTCGTATTATTAAATCGCACCAAACCCGAGTCTGTACCAAACCACCGTATTTGTTGATGGTCCGTTACAATGGCATTGATCCTTCCACCGGGAATGATGCCATTCGTGGTCTGACTGTTGTACTCTGTCCATGTATAAGTCTTGAAATCAATTGTTGAGACACCACCTGCATCCCTACCAATCCAGACGTGTTGGAATAGATCAAAACCTATAGAAATTACCCTTGGGTCTCCGAAGAGAGGGCCAAGGACATTCCATTGAAGATTTGCAAGGCCATACGTAACAAAGACCGCCCCACCCTTTTCCGCCCCGAACCATATGGTATTGTCATCAGGCTTAGTGAGAGCAACCAAGAAACTGTTCGTTGGAAATTGAGACACGTGCTGGCCGGAGTCATTTTGACTGTACTTGAACCAGCTTCCACTTTCGGTTGAAGTCTGAACGAAGCGGCTGATGCCGAAAACTGAGGTGAACCACAATTCGCCATATTGGGTTCGTGCGGACCGGTCTGCTGCGCTTGAGTTCACCACATCGTAAATTAGGTCAGGCTCGGTGAACCGTTGCCATATCGCACCCGACAGGGCAAAGGGACGATAGCGCATTACACCACCTCCGCTCAAACAAAACCAGATACTGCGATCTTTCGCTTCAACGATCGAATTCACCCGGTAACCATAGAGAGAATCCCGGACCCATCCCCACGAGCCTCGCTGAAAGTAAGACGCGCCAAGATCCGTAGATATCCAAACACTTCCATCCAAGGCAACTGTAATTGCGTTAATCTTGTTGTCGAGCAACGTGGTATCGGATTTATGGAACACCCTCCATGCAGGTCCGGGTGGGGGAGGAGGAAGAATATCTTGTTCTTTGCATCCAGGCTGGATCATCTCAAAGACCAGAATCAGATGTAGCAGAACTACGCAACATGTAACTTTCATCCCTATAACCTCATTCAGCGCAAATAAATTTCGGAGCAGTCAATTTCTTCTCGTTCCCACGCTCTGCGTGGGAACGGATATCCCGGCCGCTCCGCGGCCGGGGGCGCGGGGCGCCCCACTTCGCTTTCCGCCGCTCCGCGGCGGAACGAGAATGAAAAGAAGATCCTCTTGGAGCTAACCCGGAATTTCATTACTTTTCATTTCACTCTCACCGCGCCCATAGCTCAATTGGATAGAGCATCAGACTTCGGATCTGAGGGTTGGGGGTTCAACTCCCTCTGGGCGCACTTGATTTTCCGCTCCGCCGCCCTGATTGCTATTCGGCCTCCGCTTCGTCCTCCAGACGCACCCAGAGATCCCCAACCTCAAGTTCAAGGTATCCAGTGACTGTGTAACCTGTTTCAGTAGTTCCTGTTGTGACATTTATCGAGGCGTTGAGGCAGAAGTTTCCGGAAATCCGATTCCGACAGGTCAGGGAAGCGCCTCCTCAGCCCTTGTATGAAGAGCTTCCTGCTAAATTCGGTCAGCTCGAAAGCCTTGAGCAAGCGTTGCTCTGGAGACATCTTTCGCAAAATCCGGAGATAGACCCGGTGATTGGGTCGAGGTTTGACGCTCATCTTCACTTGGCCCTCATTGAGATAAGAACATGTTTCGCACGGCGGAGAGACCGCCCGCCCCCAATCGCTAGAGTTGGATTCCTCACCAAAGTAGACCCTTTTTGACTCAGAATCAATCGGGCGCAGTATCTCAGAGATGCTTGAATTGAGGGGTCACATCAGTTTTGTCAGCTTCATATTGTCCTTTTTTTCTTATCGAACAAGAAGGCAATGCCAGCGAAAGCCACGTAGGACGCGAGAGCGCTGATCGCGACAGCTTTGTCCGAGTCGGCCGGGCGCCCCACGAACGTTATCATCCCTTGCATCAGGATCATGGCGAGTGCGAATATGATCACGCCATACCGGCCGCGCCTCGATATGCCTGCGTTATTGCGGAGAAACAGGAAGATCCCGCCGAATAAAACGACCGCTTCCAGGCCGAACGCGAGATACCGGAAGTTCCAGAGCCCGAGTCCGACTTTGAGGGTATCATCATAGAGGGAAAGATCGGGACGATGAACCACGAAGTCCAACACCCAATGAGAGAAGACCGCCAGTCCCAGATAGATGGCCGCCTTTCGGGAAACCCCTGCTCTTGATGAGATTTTGTAGGCGGCGGCAGCCAGCACCGACCACCCGATCGCTCCGATCAGGCTGTGCGTGTACGGCATGTAGTAAAGATCGAGCGGACTCGATGCAGTGATTCCCGGAACGATCCGCACCTTCTCGATCCCGACCAGGACAAATATCCCCCAGAGGAGATCGACAAATTGGACAGCGAGGAAGAGGAGCCAGAGAGGAATTTTGCGGTCGACGCTCTTGACGGCGAAACTCACGCCATAATGTCCGACGAACATTTTTAGACCCGGGCTGAGCTGTGGGCGATAACGGAGTTGGACAGAAGATAACGATCCGCCCGGGGAGATTCAAGCGGCCCGAGGAACGAGTAGGGCCGCAGTTTCATCTTCTCTCGTCATCCCGACATGTTTTAGGTCGGGATCTTTATAAAAGAGTTGAAAGGTGCTGACCAGGAGCATGTCAGCATGACGAGGTGGAGAGGCGTTCGGCCAAATTGAAACACCACCGCGGATCGGGAAGCTTATGTCACGCGGATGCAGGCGATCAAACCGCACGCCTAATTATGTGCCATCGTCTCCTGCAGCGTTCGCAACAGGCGTTCGGTCGTAAACGGCTTCTGGAGGAACTTCACATTCTTGGTGTCCCCGATCTCGGAGATCTTCTGATCACCCATGAGCCCGCTCATGGCGACGATTCTGATCGACGCGTCGATCTCCCGTATCCGCTTTATCGCCGCCGATCCGTCCATCACCGGCATCATCATATCGGTGATGACGATTTTGACCCTTCCTTTGTAGGCGCTCATCATCTTGACGGCTTCCGCCCCGTCTCCCGCAAGGATGACCTCGTATCCGTAGTTCTTCAGCATCGACGCGTTGATATCCCGGATCGCCGGCTCGTCATCCACGACGAGAACGAGCTCGCCGTTGCCGCGCGGCAGGGGCATCTTGTCGTGCAATACCGCCGCCTTTTCCGCAGGCGCACCGGTAGCCGGCAGATAGACGTCGAATTTTGTCCCGTGGCCGACTTCGCTGTAGACGTTGACGAATCCTCCATGGCTCTTGAGGATGCCGATCGCCGTCGAGAGACCCAGCCCGGTCCCCTTTCCGAGTTCTTTCGTCGTGAAGAAGGGCTCAAATATCTTGTCAAGTACTTCACGCGGTATTCCCGTCCCGGTATCGGAAACGGACATCACGAGATAATTCCCGGAGTGCGCATCCTGATGTGTCCTCGCGTAGAACTCGTCGAGGAACCGGTTCTCAAGACGGATGGCGAGTTCCCCCCCATCGGGCATCGCATCACGGGCGTTCACGCAGAGATTCATCAGCACCTGATAGAGTTGCGTGGCGTCGCCCGAGACCTGCCACAAGTCCTTCGGAACGTGGGTCGAGATCCTGATCGAACGGGGGAAGGTATCCTTCACAATTTTCTCGAGTTCGGAGACCACGTACTTCAGTTCCACAAGACCCCGTTCCCCCTCGACTCCCCTCGAGAACGCCAGCACCTGCTTGATGATTCCGGCCCCGCGCTGTGCGCTTACCTCCAGCGTCTGGAGCGCCCGGAGGCTTGATTCGTCCGTCGCTTTTATCCTCAAGACCTCGATCGAGAGGAGGATGGGCGCAAGAACGTTGTTCAGATCGTGCGCGATGCCGCCCGCGAGCGTCCCAAGGCTCTGCATCCGCTGTGTGCGCAGAAATTGCGCTTCCATTTTTTTCTCTTCCGTCACGTCGTTGTTGATGACGAGAACCGACTTCGGAGCTCCGGTTTCCTCGTCGCGCACAAGACTCCAGCGGCTCTCGATGATGAGCGGCTTCTTATCCCTGGTCAGCTGTTGAAGCTCTCCCCGCCATTCTCCGCGTTCGATGACTTCCCGGCATGCCTTCGAAACGAGCTCGGGGGGTTCATCGTGCAGCAGGGTTGCGGCGTCTTTTCCGACTGCCGTCCCGGCCGGGTAACCGTATAATCGGGCCGCGCCCTGGTTCCAGAATTGGATGACGCCGTCGAGACCCTGGACGAAGATCGCCTCCTGCGCCTTGTCAAGAAGCGCTTCCTGTTCCCGGATTTTTTCCTGCGCGGATTTGATGCTCAGGTAAGCGGCCTCGCTCCGCTCCTTTTCGTCTCTAAGATCGCTGGTTCTCCTGTCGACCAGGAGCGTTAATTCTCTCGATCGCACCCACCGCAGGCGGTAGCTGTGGATTCCAAAAATGACAAGGAGCGCGCCCAGCGCACACAGAGTGAAAAAGAACGGGGTCTGTGAAAAGGTCGGCAACACTGTGAATCCGCATGACGCGCCCGACTCGCTCCAGACGCCGTCGCTATTCGAAGCCATGACTCGAAACGTGTAGGTCCCGGGCTTCAGGTTGGTATAGTACGCAGACCTTCGGAATCCGGCATCGACCCAATCGGCGTCGAATCCTTCAAGCTTGTACTTGAACCGGACAAACTCAGGCGCGGTGAAACTGAGGCCGGTGTAGTGAAACTCATACGTTCCGTGCTCAGGGGTCAGTTCGACTGCTCGCGCCGGATCGACCGGTTCCTGATCAAGTATCGCCGATTCGATCGAAACTTCCGGAGGATAGGGGTTCAATTTCAGATGTTCCGGATCGACCGTGACCGCACCCTTGATGGTCGGAAACCAGAATTCCCCGGCCCGGGTCTTGCAGGCGGCGGGTTGGAACGCTCCGTTGCATTCCCGGCTCCTCATGCCGTCGGCTTTTCCGTACGAGACGCAGGTGACGCGCTCGATCGCTCCCCCGGCGAAGGCGTCAAGATCTCTCTTGCTGACCCGGAAAATCCCCTTGTTGCAACTCATCCAAAGGTTGTGGCTTCCGTCTTCCAGGATGGAGAAGACCATGTCGTCGAAGAGGCCCTGACTTGTGGTGATCGCCACGCTTTTCCCGTCCTTTAACCTGTAGAGACCATGGCCGTTCGTGCCGACCCAGAGGACTCCGTCCGTATCCTCATACATGGTCCAGATGACGGCATCGTCGATGAGGCGGTTTCTGGTGTAGTTCGTAAATTTTGAGCCGTCGTAAAAGTCCAACCCCCCGCCCGACGTGCCGATCCAGAGCCCGCCTCCGGACGCCGGGAGAAGGCAATTGACAAAATTGCTCGACAGACCGTTTTCCATCGTAAACGTCTTCCATTTCCCGCCCTGAAAGCAATCCAACCCGTACCGCGTCCCGACCCAGACCTCGCCGCGGGATCCCCCGCAGATCGATGATACAAAATTGTTCGAGAGGCCGGCGGATGTATCGTAGCGGACGAACTTCCTGCCGTCGTATCTGTTGAGCCCTCCCCCGGATGTGCCGACCCAAAGAGTCCCTTGGTCGCCGGCATAGAGCGCGTGGATGGAGTTGCTGGACAAACCTTCCTTTGTCGTGAAGCATGTAAACTTGCCGTCTCTGTAACGGCTCAGGCCGGACCCGCTCGTCCCGACCCAGACGTCACCCCGGGAATCTTCCACGATCGGCATAACAAAATCGCTCGCCAATCCTTCCTCCTTGCCATATGCCCTGAACTTGGTCTCCTTAAACCGGTTGAGCCCACCTCCGTCGGTACCGAACCAGAGACTCCCTTCCCTGTCGACGAAGACGGAGATCACCGCATCGCTCACCAGGCCCTCCTTGCTCGAATAGGAGGAAAAGACTTTCCCTGTCAGCCTGTTGATTCCCCCGCCTCTGGTTCCGATCCAGAGATTCCCCTGCGGATCGTCGCAGAGCGACATGACGCTGTTTGACGACAGGCCGTCTTTGATCGAGAACGTCGTATAGACGCCATGGCTGTTACGAACCAGGCCTCCATTCTCGAGCCCGATCCACAGGATGCCGGAACGGTCCTCATGAATCACCGTCACGAATCCGCCGGGAAAACCCTCCGCAGCTCCGCAGATTGTAAACTTCCCGTTCTGATATTTGGACAGGCCCCTCGGCGCCCCTACCCAGACGGTCCCATCGCGGTCCTCGCACAAGCCGAAGATCGACAAATAGATAAGGCCGTCCTCCCTGGTGAACTTTCTGAACTGATTCTCCTTGTAGCGTATGAGCCCATCGCCCATTGTTCCGATCCAGATGGCACCGTCCTTTGTTTGCAGAAGTGAGACGACGGAACCGCCCGGCAACGTGTCGTTGGTTGAAAAGTTCTTAAAGACTCCGTTTTTGTAGCTATTGAATCCGCCCCCTTTTGTGCCGAACCAGAGCGTACTGTCCCGGGCTACAAGGAGGCACGAAACAAAGTTGCTCCTCATCGCGCTCGTTTTGCTCTTATCATACACGTCGAATTTGACGCCGTCGAATCGCGCCAAACCTTCCTGCGTGCCGAGCCAGAGATACCCATCGGGTGTCTGGACGATACTGGAAACGGAGCTCTGCGGCAACCCTCTCTCCTCGTTCCACGCGTCGTGCCCGTACTGGGTCAGAACGTCCAGCTGATCGAGCGCCAGCCCGGTTGATACGTAAGTCAGTATGAGAGCTATCAGTTTTCCAAGCGATGTCGGGAGTTTCATGGCCACCTTTCTAATGGTACAATACCGCATTATCCGTGCGAAAACACTGTCAATTTGAAGCGATTAAGAGACTTAATCGAATAGAGCCAATGATCGGCCTCTCTACTAATCTACGGAGGTACGGGCTCCGATTCCCGATGCCCGTGCGGCGGCGCACCCTGGGAGCGTGATCTGCGTCAGAATGATGAAATTGATCAGAATTCGAAGGGTCGGAGCAATCAATACCTCTCTTTAAAACTTGATTATGTTATGGGATTTAGCTAAGATTGTAGTTCAAATAAGACATATAACTTCTTAATAATGGAGATCGCATGAAAAATATGGGACTGATTCTTCTGATCGTGCTGCTGGCAGTTCCTGCATTGAGTATTTCCCAAACTTCCTGGAAAGGCACGACCAGCATCGACTGGAGCAGAGCCTCCAATTGGACAAACGGAGTTCCCACTCCCACGGTCGACGCAATCATCGGCGACGCCAGCTTCACAGGCGCCAATCAGCCGAAGCTGACCGCGTCCGGGTCCTTTTGCAAGTCACTCACGATCGGCGCAGGCGTCAAGGTTTCGGTCCTCACGATTTCCAAAGGGCTGACCGTCTCGGGAAATATTACCATCGGAGCCAACGGCACCATCAACCATTCGGGGAAGAACGTCCTGCTCACGGGGAACTGGATCAACTCGGGCGCCTACAACGGGAACGCGAGCGCAACGATCATATTCGGAGGATCAGTGCAGACGATCTCCGGCCCGACCGCCTTCAGGGCGGTGACCGTCAATTCAGGCTGCACGCTCAAGCTCAACGCAAATATCAGCGTCGCGCACCAGCTCGACGTGAACGGGATTCTCGACCCGGGAGAGTCGCCGACATTTACGATTTCCGGATCCGGAAACTTCCTCGGGAATGCTTCCGGCACCATGCTTGTCAAGGCATCGACATTTGCAGGAAACTACGCGATGAGCGGCGGCGGCTCGAATTTCAAGAATACGAGCACGGTCGATTATGCGGCAACGACGGTGAATCAAACCGTCAGCAACCCCGCCACCTACGGCAACCTGAGAATCAGCGGCGCGCTGACCAAAACATTGAACACGAGTCTCACGGTCATCGGCGGGGACCTGACCGTGGCGTCGGGCACCTTCGACCTCTCCACGTTCACGGCGAACAGCTCCGGCGGGGGAGCATTCCTTGTTGTCGCAAACGGAGCGACGCTGAAGATCGGCGGGACCAACACGTTTCCCTCGTTCTATTCCACCTACAGCATCGGTGCTGCGAGCACGGTGATCTATTCCGGCGGCAATCAGGCCGTCGCCCTTCAAACCTACGGCAACCTGGCACTCAGCGGAAGCGGTGGCGCTGCGGTAAAAACATTTCCGGCGGGTTCGATGACGATTGCGGGAAACCTGACAAGCACGGCCGGCAGCGGCCCGTCTCTCTCCTTCACCGCAGGGGGAGCGATCACCGTCAACGGCGACATCTCGATCGGAGCTTCGACGACGTTCAACGGGGGATCGTTTTCGCACCGGCTTGGGGGCAATTGGACCAACAACGGCACGTTTACGGGCGCCACCAGCACATTCACTCTCAGTGGCGTGGCAAAGACGATTGGCGGCGCGGGGGTCACGAATTTCAACAACCTGACGGTCACCGGATCCGGTATCTCCTGCGCCCCGGCCACGAATCTGACCGTCACCGGCAATTTCCTGACCAGCGGAGCCGGCACCTTTTCCCAGGCGGGCGGGGGAACACTTACGATGAGCGGAGCTTCGAAATCGATTTCCGGAGCCGGAATCACGTTGAATGATTTCACCGCGTCGGGGTCGATCGGGTCGGCCGCTTCGTTCACCGTGGGGGGCAATCTCACGGCGAGCGGGTCCTTTATAGCGACCGGCGGCACGATCACCATGAGCGGTTCCTCCAAGACCATCGGAGGGGCCGGGACGCTGACGTTCTTCGGCCTGAACGTGACCGGATCCGTCACGACGGCCCGCAGCTTTTCGATGAAATCCGACCTCTCGTTGGCGGGGACCTTCAGCGCCTCCGCCGGGACGCTGACATTTTCGGGGACGTCTACCGTCTCGGGGACGCCGGCCCTCTTCAATGTCGTGTTGAACGGGACGAAACTGCAACTCGGGACGGGTTGCACGCTCGGGGTGTCCGGGAGCCTGACTCTGACCGCCGGAGTGTTCGACGCCACATCGACCACGCCCAATACGGTTGATTACAATGCCTCAGGCGCGCAGGCGATTGCCTCGACCACATACAACAATTTGAACCTCTCAACGGGCGGCGTCAAAACCGCCGGGGGAGCTCTGAGCGTCAACGGAAATCTGACGATCAACGCGGGCGCGACGTTCAACGGCGGAACTCTCACCCACTCGATCTCCGGGAACTGGATCAACCATGGTTTGTTCGCGGCGAATACAAGCACCGTTCAACTGGTCGGAACCCGCGACGCATCGATCACGGGGACGACGACCTTTAACGCGTTGACGATCAATAAAAGCAGCTCCGCGAATCTCGTGGTTCTGAACAACTCCGTCACCGTGGGGACGATGGGAATGACGAGCGGGACCATGCACACCGGCGCCAACAGCGTCACCATCACCTCGACGAGGACGGGGAACGGCATCATTATCGGCACGATCACGCGGACCCAGGCATTCTCGGACGGACTCTCCTATGCGTTCGAAGGGCCGAACAACACCGTCACCTTTGCCTCGGGCTCGGGGGGCGTAACCTCCGTGACCATCACCGTCCTTCAGGTCGCCGTCGCCGATTTCATTTACGCCAGTTCGATAAACCGTGAATATGACGTGACAGTCGCTTCCGGCGGAGGTTATCAGGCGGCCCTCCGGCTTCACTACGAGGATGACGAACTCAACGGTAACATTGAATCCCTGATGCAGGAGTGGACCTTCAACGGGAGCGCCTGGGTCATTTCGGGCAAGACGGCGAATGATACGGTCAACAACTGGGTGGAGCAGGGCGGCCTGTCGTCCATCGACGGTCGATGGTCGCTTTCGGACAATCAGAACGTCGTCGCATGGAACGGGTCTGTGAGCTCGGCATGGGAAGATTCCGCCAACTGGACTACGGTTCAGGGAACGCCGACGCTCCCGCCCTCGGCTTTCACCATCGTGCTGTTCGGGTACGCCCCGTTCGTGAACCAGCCCTCGCTCTCGTCGGCGACCAGCGTGAAGAACATCGTGTTCCAAAGCGCCCAGCAGACGGCTCTTACGATTGCAGGGGGCGGCTCACTGGCATCGAACGGGAATATAACCGGGCAGTGGAGCTCGCCGGCAGCCCACTCGATCGACGTCGGATCCCAGACACTTACCGCCGGAGGGATCATCAATCTGAGCGACGGCTCGAACGGGAACTCGATCAACCTGAACATCGGATCGGGGTCGGTGACCGTCGCGGGCCTTCTCACCCAGTCGGGGGATGCCACCATCTCCTGGAACGGAAGCGGCAGCCTGAGCCTTGCGGGCGATTTCAATTACTCCGGAGGAACGTTTTCAGCAGGGTCGGGGACGATGATCTACACGGGGGTCCGCCCCCAGAATGTCGGGGGAGGAATATCGTACAACAACCTGGTCATCGACAAGACCGCGGGGACAGCGGTTCTCTCGACGCCCGCCGTCGTCGCGGGAAACCTGACGCTTTCGACCGCCGGGACGTTCTCCGTCGGAGGTTCGCTGAGCGTGGCGGGGGACCTGACCGTGAGCGCTGGTACCACCCTGGATGCGACCTCCTCGACGATCAGTGTCGGGGGTAATTGGATCCGGACCGGAGTTTTTACCGCCGGAACCGGGACCGTCGCGTTCAACGGTGGCGGCTCGCAATCCATCGGAGCCAGTACGTTCAACAACCTGGTGGTGAACAAATCGGGCGGGATGGCCCTCCCATCGGACAATCTTCCCGTCAACGGGGATCTCACGGTGTTTGCGGGGATTCTTGACCTGCAGGGCTTTACGGCCAATCGCTCGGTGGCAGGCGGTACGTTCACGCTTACCGGGACGGGGACACTGAGGATCGGAGGCTCTTCGGCGTTCCCTTCCAACTACTCCGTCTACAGCATCGCCGGTTCGAGCACGGTTGAATACTACGGAGTTTCAACCCAATCGGTCGCCGCCGTTCAGTACGGGAATCTCACGCTCTCGAACGGGGGAGCGAATGCCAAGACCCTTGCGGGGTCGACGGCCGTCTCCGGCGATCTGCTGATCAACTCCGGAGCGACGTTCGCCGCGGATTCGTTCGCGGCGTCCATCGGCGGAAACTGGACAAACAGCGGCACGTTTATTCCATCGACAGGTTCAGTTACGCTCGGAGGGTCCTCAAAGCTCTTGTCGGGCCAGACGACGTTCAATAATCTGACGGTGACCGGATCCTACACCGCATCGGGGGACGTGACGGTCAACGGGGCGATGCAGGTCCTTGGTTCCTATCAGGCAGGAGCGACTACCACCACGTTTTGGGGCGACTTTGGCAACGCCGGGACATTCGCCGGAAGCGGCAACGTGACGTTCCAGGGCGCGGGAGCCCAGTCGATCGGACTCAACTCCGGGTTCAGCAACTCCGGCATGGTGAATTTCAACGGCTCCGTGGCGCCGTCGTTCTCCGACATAGCGGCTCCTTCGCTCGCCGGAGTCAACATCAATAATACCGCCGGGGTCGCGCCGGATCTCGGCTGGACCGTCGCGGGCACGTTCACCGTGGCGAACGGGGCAATGTTTACGGGCGGCGCCTTCACGCACACCTTCGGGGCCAACTTTACCAACAACGGAGCCGTAAGCAGTACCGGGATCCTCGTCTACAACCCATCCGCCGCCGCCACTCTCGCATTTCTCGGCACATCCTTCTCCAGCTCGGGCGCCGTGGAGATCGGCGGAACCGGCGACATCTCGGTGAACGGCGGGGCCCCGACGTTTTCCTCGCTCATCGTCTCGAACACAAGCGCGAACGGCGTCACGCCCCTCTCAAATTGGATCGTCTCCGGGGATCTTCTTATCGGCGGGGGGGCGACACTGAACGGGGGCCCGGCGCTTACTCATACCGTGACGGGAAACTGGACTGATAATGGCACCTTCAACGGTCAGACGTCGACCGTCGCGCTGAACAGCGGGTCCGGTTCTTCCCTGGCGGGGGACGGGAACACGACCTTCAACGGACTCACGATCTCCGGGATAGTTACCGCGTTCTCACCCTTCAACGTCGCCGCGGATTTTGCGGACAACGGGACATTCGACGCGACAGGGGTTGAGGTCACCTTCACGGGTTCTTCGGCTTCCACCATCGGAGGAACCACGACGCCTGTGCCATTCGACATCCTGACTGTCGCCAAGAGTTCCGCGACGGCCGCGCTTGCGGCGAACCTGACGGGAGTCAGCGGGTTGACGGTAGCGGGCGGAACGTTGGATCTCCTCACGTTTGCCGTGACGCAAAACGTTCTTGGAGGGGTGCTATCGGTCAACGCGGGAGCGACGCTCGCCGTCGGCGGATCGAATACCCTTCCAACCTTCGACCAGTACCTGCTCGACACCGCAAGCACCGTGCTCTACGACGGAACGGGGTCTCAAACAATTCTTTCTTCTCCGGTGTATGGTAACCTCGCCATGTCGAACACCGGCACGAGAACCCCGGACGGCGCGCTCACCGTCGCCGGCGGCATTTCGATCTCGGGCGGGACATTTACCGGAGGAGCGCTCACGCATCTCGTCGGAGGGAACTGGAGCATGACCGGCGGAACCTTTGCCAACTCCGGCACAACGATTCAGTTCAACGGAACGTTGGGTCAAACGATCGGCTCGACGGGCCACTTCAACAACATGACGATGAACAAACCGTCGGGCTCATGCACTGCCGGGACCAGCTTCACCGTGGACGGTCTTCTCACCTTCACCTCCGGAAATATCGTGACCGGAGCGAACAAGGTCATCATCAGCCAGACCGGAAGCGTGTCGAGAGCGAGCGGCCAGGTGGTGGGCAACCTCCAGAAGTATATCGCCGCAGGGCCCACCTCCGCGCTGTTCGAGATCGGCGATGCGAACGTCTACGCGCCGGTCGCGGTATCGTTCGCGAGCGTCACTTCTGCGGGAAACCTCACTGCGGGAGACGCCCCCGGCGACCATCCGGGCATCTCCTCCTCCGCGGTCGATGCGAATCTGGATGTCAATCGCTCCTGGTCGCTGACGAACGGCGGGATCGTCTTCTCGGCGTGCGATGCGACGTTCAATTATGCTCCGTCCGATGTCGATCCGGGAGCGGATCCCAGTCTCTTCATCGCGCAGAAGCTCGACACGTCGGTGTGGTCATTTGCGACCGTGGGTGTGCGGACGGCAACGAGCACGCAGGTCACCGGCGTGACTTCGTTCAGCGATTTCGCGTTTGGGATTCTGAAACACGACACGATCTTTGCGACCTCCAATACGCACGGGACAATCACGCCGTCGGGGCCGGTCCGCGTCCTTTACGGAACGGACACGAGCTTCACGATCACGCCCGATCCGGGATTCCTGAGGATCGATCTCGTGGTCGATTCGGTCTCGGTGGGGCCGCAGGCGAACTATGCGTTTACCAATGTGAAGAAGAACCACACCATCCAGGCGGTCTTCGGATACCCGGCGCCTCATCTGACCTCTGTCGGGCCGGTCTCCTCCTCGTACAGAGGGCAAACCCTTGATTTCGTGTTCGCCGGTTCAAATTTCTATTCCGGGATCACCTCGCTTAATCTGGGCGGGGGCATCACCGTCAACACGCTCATCGTCCCCTCCCCCGATACGCTCATTGCGAACCTCACGATCGGACCGTCGGCAACTCCGGGACCAAGGAACTTCTCGGTCACGAACAGCGGCCCGGGGGGCGGCACGTCGGAATCCGTCGCGTTCACCATCCTGAACCATGTTCCGGGAAACTTCAGCCTCGCGACCCCGGCAGACGGTGACACGGTCCGCCTGACGACGATCACGCATCCTGTGACCTTTACCTGGCATCCCTCCGCCGACCTCGATGCCTTCGATACCGTGACCTATATCCTGCACCTGCCCGGAACCCCTTTAGGGGATTCTGTAACGGTGAGGGGAGATACGGCCGTTTCTGTGGAGGGGCTCATGAGCCTTCTGACTCCCCACTCCTCCTATTCGTGGAGCGTGAGCGCGACGGACGGGTTCGACACGGTCGCCTCGACGGGAACATTCACGTTCCGGACGTCGGACACGGTGACGGGGGTCTCGGGGGGCTTGTCGGGAATACCGGCGGAGTACGCGTTGCGTCAGAATTATCCGAATCCGTTCAATCCAACGACGACGATTCGATTCGACCTTCCCCACCGGTCGGTTGTGACGCTTTTGGTCTACAATCTGCTCGGCGAAAAAGTGGCCACCCTTATCGATCAGCGGCCGATGGAAGCGGGATACCGGCAGGCGGGTTTTGACGCCTCAACGTTCCCGTCGGGAGTGTATCTCTATCGCCTCTCCGCGGACGACAGGGACGGGGAGAGATTCGTTCGCGTCGGGAAGATGATGCTGGTGAGGTAGGGGTAGCCGCAAGCTTCAGCTTCACCGAACATGTCATCCTGAGGGAGCATAGCGACCGAAGGATCTCGTGGTTCCGATCTGCGAGATCCTTCGCTTCGCTCAGGATGACAAAATGAGACACCAGCGAAATTCCCCTCTCCTTCCGGAGAATCGGGTTCCTATCTCAGCTTAAGCTCGAAATTCGCCGTCACTGTTGACTGGGGCTCCACCGTCACCTGCCTGCTCTCCTCATACGGCTGTTCGAATTCATACTTCTTGACTTTCTCGTGTTCCAGTTCCTTATTCACGATCGTAATTCCCTCATGCCACATCCGGAGAGTGTACGACCCCGGGGGAACATCCGCAAGCGAAAAGTTGCCGTCCTTGTCCGTTATTGCGTAGTAGGGGTGCTCCGCCACCATGATGGTTCCTGACATCCAGGGATGGCCGGCATCGCAGGTGAGATTAATGATTCCGGGCTTCGTGAGGGGCCGCGTGGAGGACTTCACGCCTTTGATCGGTTGCGCGATGTTAAACACCGTCTTCGGCTCCTTCGCTGCTTCGTACGAGTGAACGTTGTGAAGAATCGGGTCGTTATTGACTATCCGGAGAGAGCTGCCGACCGGGACAATCAGGGTGTGAGGATGATATTCGCAATTATGCTGGTCGATCAAGCATGGTTGATCATCCTGAAATTTCTTGCCTTTGGAAATACCATGCAGGTAGATAATCGCATCCGCAAGACCTCGATCCTTCCCGATGCAGAGCCGCGGTGAATGCTTCGACTTCCCGCACGACCTGTTATCCTGTGTACACATCATCTGATCGGATTTTGTCGAGCTCCCTTCGAGCCTCACCTTTCCGGTGATCGTCCCCCCATCATGCACCAGGACAGGGGTGTAGGCTGCCTGGCAGATCAGCCGGACACCTGCTCCCGGTCCGAAGACCAGAATCAGGAAGAGGGCGGCAGACTTCAGGAAAGATCTGAGGAGCGCCGCCCGCGTATCATTTCGCATTCTCATCCGAGACGATTCCGAACGCATTACTTCTTCGTGGTTCCGGGCGGCGGGATCGGATCAGGTATGGCGTTCGACACCGGTTTGAGCGTCTTCAAATAGGCAAACACCGATTTAAGGTCGCGGTCGGTCATCTTTCCGACGAATTCCCACGGCATGGGAGGGAGAATATCGCGCCCCTTCCCCATATGCTTGCCGGTGCGCAGAGCCTTTATGAACATGGCTTCAGTCCAGCTTCCAAGCCCCGTCGCTGTATCGGGAGTCAGGTTCATCGTAAACGAAGTCCCCCACGGGCCTCTCCATGCGGTGAAATGAGCGTTACCGACGGCTCCCCATCGATCGGGCGTCACTCCGATGACGCTATCTGCCGATACGGTCGGCATGGGAGCGTCGGCGGGATGGCCGGATAAAAGCCTGGAGGTGTCAATGATCGGTCCTTTCGGAGTGAATGCTTTCGGGGAGTGGCAATCGTTGCAGAGGCAAATTGTCACGAGATATTTTCCCCTCTCGGCCAGCGACGATTGGGCTTTGACCGCCGGGGTTTGAGCGTGGATCTGTACGGCGACCGCTACAACGAGCACTATGAGAACCGCAAGACCGCCTGTGAGCCTCTGCATCGGAACTCCTCCTTGATGGTAGATGATACGGTGTATGATTGGTGGAAAGCGGAAGTAATATAAAAAAGGGAAACCTTCGTGTCAAGTAGGGGGTTGGTGGTGTCTCAATTTCACCGACCATGTCATCCTGAGGGAGCGTAGCGACCGAAGGATCTCGTATTTCCGATCTGCGAGATCCTTCGCTTCGCTCAGGATGACAAGACGAGGTAGCCGCGGGCTTCCGCAAGCTGAAGCTTGCGGCTACCGATGCCTCGCGGTCAGTTTTTTGCCCCAGAAACGGAGCGCCTTCCTCACCTCGCCCGGGGATGTGGAACCGGAGGATTTCTTGTTTCGGAGGGATGTCCGGGGATCGAGGTAGCGGTACAGGTCCTTCCCGAAGAGACGCGAAAACCGGCGGTACTCCTTCAATTCGATGTCCTTCAGTGCGCGGTTCTTCGCCTGGCTGGTGCGAACGATCGAACCGACAATCGAATGCGCTTTGCGAAATGGCAATCCCTTGCGGACAAGGTAATCCGCGAGCTCCGTCGCGAGCATCTGGTCCGCCTGCGAGTCCGCCGCTGGGCGCTTCGTCCTGAACTTCACGTCGCCGAGCAACGATGCGAGAATGCCGAGGCACGCGGAGACGGTGTCCGCCGCGTCGAAGAGAGGTTCCTTGTCTTCCTGCATGTCGCGGTTGTAGGCCAGCGGCAGTCCCTTCATGATCGTCAACAGGGCGAGCAGATCGCCGTAGACCCTGCCCGTCTTTCCCCGGACCAGCTCGGCCATGTCGGGGTTTTTCTTCTGGGGCATAATGCTGCTTCCCGTGGCGAAGGCATCCCCCCATTCGACGAAGTCCCATTCGGGGGAACTCCAGAGGACGAGCTCCTCGGCGAACCTGCTGAGATGCATCATCGTGATCGCGCAACAGGCCAGGAACTCGATCTGCACGTCCCGGTCGCTCACCGCGTCGATGCTGTTGAGCACAAGGCCGGGGAAGCCGAGGATCCGCGCGGCATGGGAACGGTCGATCGGAAACGAAGTCCCGGCGAGGGCGCCCGCGCCGAGGGGCGAACGGCTGACGCGTTTCAGGCAATCGGTGAAGCGTTCCCGGTCGCGGTCGAGCATCGAAATGTAGCAGAGCAGCTGGTGCGAAAACAGAATGGGCTGGGCGTGCTGCAGGTGGGTGTAGCCCGGAACGACGAGATCCTGGTGTTTCACCGCCTTGCGGAGGAGACCTTGTTGCAGGCGGGAGATCAGCCGGTTCGTCGAGTCGATTGCCGAGCGGAGGAAGAGGCGTTCATCAAGGGCGATCTGGTCGTTGCGGCTTCGGGCGGTGTGAAGCTTTCCGCCGGTCGCGCCGGTCTTCTCAATGAGGCGGCTCTCGATCGCCATGTGGATATCCTCCCCCTCGAAGCGCCGGCCGCCGCCGGGCGCAAACTTCCCTTCTTCCATCTCTTTCCGGATCTGCCCCAGGGCCCGGATGATGACGGACGCTTCCTTTTTCGTGAGAATCTTTCTGCGGGCGAGCATCGTGACGTGCGCGATGCTTCCTTCGATGTCTTCCCGGAAGAGCCTTCGGTCGACCCCGAGTGATGAGGAAAAACGGAGGGCCCGGGGATCGAGCCGCGACTTGAATCGTCCGTTCCAGAGAGCCATCCCGGATCAGCGGTCAGGAAGCGATCTTGGTGGCACGCTGCTTCCGCCCCTTCGTCCTCGATTGGTAAAACGTCTTCAGAGGCAACCCGAAAATTTTGATGAACCCCTCGGACGCGCGATGGTCGAACTGGTCCTCCTTCGTGTAGGTCGCGAGACCCGCATGATAGAGGGAGTGGGGCGAGGTCCGTCCCGCGACCGCCATCGATCCCTTGAACAATTTGAGCTTCACGGTCCCGGAGACATGGGTCTGGGTCTCTTCGACGAACGCGTCGAGGGCGCTCCTGAGGGGGGAAAACCACAATCCGTTATAGACCAGATTCGCATATTCCTGGGACAGCCGGTGCTTCAGGTCGAAGACCATCTTGTCGAGCGTGAGGCGCTCCAGCTCCGTGTGCGCGAGGTGGAGAATCGTCGCCGCCGGCGCCTCGTAAATCTCCCGGGACTTGATCCCGACGAGGCGGTTCTCGACAAGGTCTATCCGCCCGACTCCGTGGGCTCCGCCGATCCGGTTCAGCGATTTGAGCAACGGGACGGATCCCATTCCCTTGCCGTTGAGTTCGACCGGAATCCCCTTCTCGAACGTGATCGATACGTGCTCGGGCTTGTCCGGCGCGTCTTCGGGGGCGACAGTGCGCTGGTACGCATCCGCGAGGGGCGCGCGGGCGGGGTCTTCGAGCGCGCCGCACTCGATGCTCGTTCCCCAGATATTTTCATCGATGGAGTAGGGGTTCGAGCGGGTTGCGGAAACGGGGATGGAATACTTTTTGGCGTACGCGATTTCTTCCTCGCGTGACTTGAATTCCCAGTCGCGCAAGGGGGCGATCACCGTGCACTCCGGCGCGAGGGCCCCGATGGAAACTTCGAACCGCACCTGGTCGTTTCCCTTGCCGGAACAGCCGTGGGCGATCATATCCGCCTGCTCCTTGCGCGCAACTTCGACGAGCATCCTGGCGATCAACGGCCGGCCGAGGGAGGTTGCCATCGGGTAGGACTGCTCGTAGAGAGCGCCGGCCCTCAGGGCCGGGAAGCAGTAGTGCTCCACGAACTCCTCCGTCAGGTCGCGGATGTAAACCTTCGACGCGCCGGTTTTCAGCGCCTTTTCACGAACTCCCGTGAGCTCCTTCTCCTGGCCGAGATTTCCGGTGGCCGTGATGATCTCCGCCTGGTACTTTTCCTTGAGCCACCTCACCATGACGGAGGTATCGAGACCCCCCGAGTAGGCGACGACAATCCTGGGTTTCTTCATTGCCTTCCTTCTATCAGTTTGTTGCGCAGAAATTCCATGACGTTTTTCGTCCGGTTTTGGGATTGCGGAATGACGAGGAGCGTGTTGTCCCCCGCGATGGTTCCGATGATGTCGCCGGGGTTCTGGGCGTCGAGGTATTCCCCGACCGCATTCGCGCACCCCGGAAGCGTCCGGACGACGATCACGCTTTCGTTTGCCCGCATCGAAAGCACCTGGGCGCCGACCACGGGGCCCAGGATCTGGACCTCCGCCTCGGGCTGAAGCACGTAGTGAGCTCCCTCGCCGGAGGAGACGCGCCCCACGCCGAGTTCCTGCAAATCCCGGGAGAGCGTCGCCTGCGTGACCGCGAATCCCTTTTTCTTCAGTTCGAGGCGCAGGGCGTCCTGGCTGGCGATTTGCCTGGAGCTCAGGATTTCCCTGATCGCGAAATGTCTTGCTGCTTTGGCCATGGCGGTAATTCCCCTCGGCTACAATGCGAGCAATTCTGTTCCGACGCCGGCGTCGGTGAAGATTTCCAGAAGGAGCGAATGGACGACCCGGCCGTCGATGAGATGAACCTTTTTCACGCCCGCCTCGAGCGCCGTAAAGGCGGAGCGGATTTTGGGGATCATTCCGTTGCTGATGACCCCGTCGCGGATGTATCCGTGGGCCTGGTCCCGGTTCATGCTGTTAACGAGCTCTCCCTGCGCCATCACCCCTTCCACATCGCTCAGGAAGACGAGCTTCTCGGCTTTGAGCGCGGCCGCGATCCCGGAAGCCGCAACGTCGGCGTTGATATTGTGGGCCTGTCCCTTCTCGTCGACTCCGATCGGCGCGATCACCGGCATGATGCCGTTGTCGAGGAGAAGTTTCAGGTGCGCCGCGTTCACCCCGACAATCTCGCCGACGAGGCCGAGATCGTGCTGCCCGTTCGAGGCCTTCCTGACCCTGATGAGATCCGCGTCGATGCCGCAGAGCCCCACAGCCTCGCCGTCGTGGCGATTGATGCGGGCGACGATATCCTTGTTGGTTTTGCCCGCCAGCACCATCTGGACGACCCCCATCATCGCTTCATCGGTGTACCGCTGGCCGTCGATAAAACGCGACGGGAGTCCGAGTTTGTCGGCGATCTCGGTGACATCCTTGCCGCCTCCGTGGACGATCACGATCTTGATGCCCACCTTTTTCAGGATCGTCACATCCTGTGAAAACGTTTCCTCCAGCCCCTCGTCGATCATCGCGGCGCCGCCGTACTTGATGACGAAGACCGACCCCTCGTACCGGCGGATGTACGGAAGAGCTTCGATGAGGACTTCGGTTTTTTCCTTGATGGAGCGCATGGGCCGGGCCTTCAGGGGGTATCAGGTCCTGTAGTTCGCATTGATCGCCACATAATCCTTCGAGAGGTCGCAGGTCCAGAAGGACGCCGAGGCGGCGCCCTGGTGGAGATGGACGGAGATCTTGATCTCTCGCTCCATGAGAACGCGCTTGGCCGCCTCTTCCGAGAAATCGATCAGGTAGTCTTTTCGGAGAATCGGGACGTCCCCGAAATAAATCTCGACTCCGGCGGGATCGAACTCGATCCCCGAGTAACCCACCGCGGCGAGGATTCTTCCCCAGTTCGCGTCCTCCCCGTTGATCGCCGTCTTGACGAGGTTGGAATTTGCGATCGCCCGGGCCGCCTGGACGGCGGCCTGTTCCGTGGCGGCGCCGCTGACCTCGATCTCGATGAACTTGGTCGCCCCCTCGCCGTCGACGACGATCATCTTGGAGAGGCGAACGAGCAGGTACTCCAGCGCTTCGTAGAAAGCCGCGTAGCGGGGGTCGGCGGGATCGTTCAGCTCCCTGTTTCCCGCGACGCCGTTGGCGAGCATCAGCACCATGTCGTTCGTGCTGGTGTCCCCGTCGACCGATATCCGGTTGAACGACCGGTCGGCGGCATCCTTCAGGGACGCCTGGAGCAGCTCGCTCGAAATTGCCGCGTCGGTCGTGATGAACGCCAGCATCGTCGCCATGTTCGGGGCGATCATCCCCGAACCCTTCGCCATCCCTCCGATGGTCACGTCGACGCCGTCAAGGACCACCCGTACCGCGAGCTCTTTGGGAAACTTGTCCGTCGTCATGATCGCCTCGGCGGCGGAGGTGTGGGCCCCCGCGTCGAGCATCGAGGCCGCTTCCGCGATCCCGGTTGTGATCTGTTCCATCGGGAGGTATTGCCCGATGACCCCGGTCGATGAAACTAGCACCTCGCTCCGGTGTATCCCCAGGGCGGAGGCGGTCGTGCTCACCATCGACCACGCGTCGTTCAGCCCGCGTTCTCCGGTGCACGCGTTCGCGTTTCCGCTGTTGATCAGGATGGCGCGGAAGGAGCTCGAAATCCCCAATTGCAGCTTGTCGACCAGAACCGGAGCCGCGGGAACCCTGTTGGTCGTGAAAATCCCTGCGACGCGGGCGGGCTCGGTCGAAAAAACGAGCGCGAGATCCTTTTTTACTTTCTTGATTCCACTGTGGACTCCGGCCGCGTAAAAGCCCTTCGGGCCGGTGATGCCGCATGGACACTCGTTGTGCATCGTACTCTCCTTAGAAATGTAAGCCCTGTTCCTGTGGAATTCCGAACATGATGTTCATATTCTGGACCGCCTGCCCGGCGGCGCCTTTCACGAGGTTGTCGATGACCGAGATGATGATGAGATCGTTCGTCCGGCGGTCGACCGCCAACCCGATATCGCAATAGTTCGTATAGAGCACGTCCTTGATCTGGGGGATCCGGCGTTTGATCCGGACGAACGGCGCGTCCGCGTAATACGATTCGTAGAGCTCGATGAGCGCGGATTCGCTCATCGGCGAGCTCAACCGGGCGTGGATGGTGGTGTAGATTCCCCTGTTGAGGGGAACAAGATGGGGAACGAACGAGAGCGACACGGGCTTCCCCGTGGCCTGTTCGAGGATCGACTGAATTTCCGGGGTGTGTTGGTGCGTGCCGATCTTGTAGGCCCGCACGTTCTCGTTGATCTCGGAGAAACTCAATTCGGTCGAGGAGGTTCGCCCCGCGCCGGTAATCCCCGAAAGGGAATTCACGACAATCCCGTCCGGTGCGACGGCCGCGTGCCGGAGGGCGGGCGCGAGAGCAAGGATGACGCTCGTCGCGTAGCACCCCGGGTTTGCGACGAACCGGGCCGATTTGATCGACGAAAAGAATAGTTCGGGGAGGCCGTAGACCGCCTGGCCGAGCATCGAAGGCGCGGAGTGCGGTTGATGATAGTATGTTTCGTAGAGGGACGCCGATTGCAGGCGGAAATCGCCGCTCAGGTCGATGATATGCCCGACCGAGGAGACAAGCTGGGGGACGATCTTCATCGCCTCGCCCGACGGCAGGGAGACGAAGGCGATCTCGACACCGTCAAGATGATTCGAAAACGTCTCGTACTCCAGCCCCACCCTTCCGGAGAAGACCGGGTAGAGTTCTTCGACCTTTTTTCCGGCGAACGTGTGCGCCGTGACTTTCTTAACCTGTACGTCGGGCCGGCCCGACAGCAGGCGGAGCAACTCCGCGCCGGAATATCCCGAGGCACCGATGATGGCGGCTGTGATCATGGAATTGCATAAGTATACATTATTTTGTATTATTATGCAAGAACTTTTTGACCGGTTGGCGTTTATTTTTTTTAATCTCAGATCTGCAGGCTGAAAGGAGCCGTATGAAATCTCTCGAGCGCGAAGCCGCTTATTTCTTTCACACGTACAAGAGGATTCCCCTCGAAATCGATCGCGGAGAGGGGGTTTACCTCTTCACGAAGGATGGGAAACGATATCTCGACATGTTCGGGGGCCTGGCCGTCAACGCGCTCGGTTACGGACATCAGGGGGTGCTTGAAGCCATCTCGAAGCAGGCGGGCCGGTACATCCATCTCTCCAATTACTACCTGCAGGAGCCCCAGTTGAAGCTGGCGGAGCTGCTCGTGAAACACTCGGGGTATTCCAGGGTCTTCTTCGGGAACAGCGGCACCGAGGCGATCGAAGGAGCGATCAAGATCGCCCGAAAGTGGGGCTCCAAACAGGGGAAGACGGATATCATTTCCTTCACGAACGCGTTTCATGGGAGGACCATGGGGGCGCTCTCGATGATGGACCGCCCCAAATACCGGGAGGGCTATGAGCCCTTCCTCGAGAACTTTCGCATTGTTGAGTTCAACGATGCGCCGGCTCTCCGCGCCTCCGTCGATTCGAAGACGGCGGCGGTGGCCCTCGAGTTCATTCAGGGCGAGGGGGGCGTCTGTCCGGTGTCGCAGGAATTCGCCGGAGAGATCCGGGAGCTGCAGAAGCGTTTCGGTTTTCTCCTGATCGCCGACGAGATCCAGTGCGGGATCGGCCGGACCGGAAAGTTGTTCGGCTTCCAGCACTACCCGGTCTCGCCGGACATCGTGGTGCTGGCGAAGCCGCTCGGGGGCGGCCTTCCCCTCGCGGCGATTCTCGGAGGAAACGCGGTGGCCGGGGTCCTGGAGCCCGGCGTCCACGGCACGACCTTCGGGGGCAATCCCGTCGCCTGCGCTGCCGGGATCGTGGTTCTCGAGGAGGTCCTCGCGCGCGGGGTCATGGACAATGCGGCGGCCATGGGGAAGATCCTGAACGCACGCTTGCTGGAGTTGAAACGGGAGTTCCCCGCGATCGTCAAGGAAGTGAGAGGATACGGATTGATGGTCGGGATGGAGCTGGCCCGCGAGGGAGAAACGATCGTCGGCGAGTTGCGCGACCGCGGTATTCTGCTCAACTGCACCAATCAAAACGTGCTCAGGTTCCTTCCGCCCCTGACCATCGGGGAGGATCACATCGACGAGACGGTCCGGAAGCTGCGGGAGATATTTCAATCCTCCTAGGGAGGGGTAGCCGCAGCCTTTAGGCTGCGGTCTTATCGCATCCGGCCACTCCCTGTTCTGTCATCCTGAGCGAAGCGAAGGATCTTGCAGGTCGGAAAAACGAGATCCTTCGGTCGCTCCGCTCCCTCAGGATGACATCATAAAAAAAGCCGGTCCCGCTGTTTCGGAACCGGCTCTTCGTTACTGATTATACACGCAAGCTAAAGCTTGCGCCTACCCCTACCGCATCAGCATCATCTTCTTCACCTGCACGAAGCTCTTCCCGTCCGCTCCCTCCGCCGACATCCGGTAGAGGTACACCCCTGACGGGATGCTCGACGCGTCCCATTTCACCGACAGATATCCGATATCCATCGACCGGTGATCGACGAGCGTGGCGACCATCTGGCCGAGCAGGTTATACACAGCCAGCGTGACGACCGATCGGTGCGGCAGGTCGAACTCGACCGTCGTGCTCGGATTGAACGGATTCGGATAGTTCTGGTGCAGGGCAAACTCCTTCGGGACGCGTTTCCCCTGCTCCGCAACGGCCGTCACCGAATCGGAGGTCGTGAACGTGAACGTTTCGGACGACAACACCGTATCAAATCCGTCCGTTACGTACACCCTCCAGGTGTAGACGGTGTGAGGCGCCAGCTGACTCATCAGATCCGCACTCGACAGCGAGGTATCCGTTGTCACCCCGATCGAATCTCCGACCGGCGTCACCAGCCACACGTTGTACCTCAGCGTGTCCGGCACATCCGGATCACTTGACGGATGCCACTTGAATTCGATCGGCACCGCAGGAGACTTTAACTTAATGGTGTCGCCATTGAGCGGCTCGGCCAGGCTAAAATCGCTCGGCGCGTGATTGTGAATAAAGAGCAAAATGGGACTGGAAGTACCGCCACCCGGCGGGCTGTTCGTCACCGAGAACGGCCGGGTTCCGGGCGCTGTCGCCGCTCCAACTGTTATATTCGCGAAGATCGTATCAGATGTGAACACGCTGAAGGAATTGAGCGTTATCCCCGAACCGACGTTCAGAGTGCTGACTCCGCTCTGGTAATTCGCACCTGTCAGGACCAGATTCACAGTCTCACCCCTGTACACATTCTGGGGCGTCATGGTCGTGAGTATCGGCAGCGGGTGCGTATCGAAGAACGCCTCGATCGTGTGGTCGGCAGCGATATTGGTGAACGTGTACTTGCTCACCGCCCCCACCGATACGCTGTCGACATGGACGTCGGAAACGAAGTAGGCCGAATCGGGCGTGATGTTGAAGACGAGCGTCCCTCCGAACGAAGCCGGCACCGCACCCGAGGGAGCGATCGATCCGTGGGGGCCCGCGCTCGCAAAGACGGTGAATGAATGGAGCGCGAAGCTCGCCTCGATCGTGTGGTTCGCTGTGACGTTTGTGAAGGTGTACTTCGGCACCGCGCCGACTGAGACGCTGTCGACCTGGACGTCGGTGATGAAGTACCCGGTGTCCGGGGTGATCGTGAAGCTCTGGCTGCCGCCATAGTTGACCGATACCGCCCCTGAGGGCGAAATCGATCCGTTGGCCCCCGCGCCGGCGTTCACGGTAAAGGTCTGGATGGCGAAGGTCGCCTCAATGACGTGGGCCGCCGTCACGTTCGTAAAGGTGTACTTCGGCACCGCGCCGACCGAGACGCTGTCGACGTGAACGTCGGAGATGAAGTATCCGATATCGGGCGTGATCGTAAAGGTCTGATCGGACCCGTAGTTCACCAGGACGACGCCCGAAGGAGACACCGTTCCGTTGCCGCCGGATGTCGCAGTAATCGCAATCTGGTCGATCGCAAAGGTGGCATTCAGCGTATGGCCGCCGGTCACATGGGCGAACGTATACTTGGCGACCGCTCCGATGGACACCCCGTCCACCACCACGCTATCGACATGGTAGTGCGCATCCGGCGAAATCGTGATACTCGTATCCGCCCCGTATTCTACGACGACACCGCCCGACGGGGAGACGCTCCCGTTCGGGCCTGCGGTCGCGGTAATGACGAACGTCTGAATGACGAAGCTGGCCTCGATCGTGTGATTCGCGGTGATGTGCGTAAACGTGTACTTCGGAACGGCACCCACCGAGACGCTGTCGACATGAACATCGGCAATCAGGTATCCCGTGTCGGGCGTGATCGTGAAGCTCTGATCGGCCCCGAAGCCGACCGGGACGGAGCCCGAGGGAGAGATCGAACCGTGAGATCCCGCAACCGCGTTCAGAGTGAATGCCTGCAGGACAAATGTGGCTTCGATGACGTGCGGCGCCGTCACGCCGGTGAATGTATAGGTTGGAACCGCGCCCACCGACACGCTGTCGACACGAACGTCACCGACCGCATAACCGGTATCGGGCGTGATGGTGAACGTGTTGTCCGATCCATAGTTTACGATGGACGTGCCCGGCGGCGAGATCGTGCCGTGCGCGCCGGCGATCGCCTTCAAGGCAAACGTCTGGATCGCGAAACTTGCCTGGATCGTATGGTTCGCGACGACGTTGGCCAGCTTGTACACCGGCACCGCGCCCACCGAGACCGTATCGACATGGACATCCGTGATATAGTATCCCACGTCGGGGGTAATCGTAAAGGGCTGACTCGCCCCCGAATCCACGAAGACTTTCCCCGAAGGCGAGATCGCGCCGTGGCTGTCGGCGAGCGCGACGACGCTGAACTGGTTGATTGCAAACGACGCGTCAATCGTCCGGTTCGCCGTCACGCCGTTAAAGTCGTAGCTCCCCGCGGGTCCCACCGATCCACCGTCCACCAGGACGTCGGCCACATGATAACCCGCGTCCGGAGTCACGGTGAAGGACTGGCTTCCGCCGTACGTCACCAGGACCGCGCCCGAGGGAGTGATCGTTCCATGAGCGCCGGCTGTCGCGGTGATGGTCAGCGTGTCGATCGCGAAACTCGCATCGACCGTATGATTCGCGGTGACGTTCGTGAGAGTAAAGCTCGTGGCCGCTCCGGCGGAAACGCCGTCCACAAGGATTTCGGCGACGTGATAACCGGTATCCGGCGTGAGCGTGTAGGGCTGGTTATCCCCGTAGTTCACGGTCACTTTCCCCGAGGGAGAAATGGTCCCGTGGGCGCCGGCCGTCGATACCAGGCTGTACGTATTGATGGCAAAACTCGCGCTGATCGTATGATTCGCGACGACCCCGGTGAAGGTGTAGGTCGGAACCACCCCGACCGTCACACCGTCGACGAGGACGTCCAGCGTGTGATATCCGAGCGCGGGGGTGATTGTAAAGGTCGTATCAGCGCCATAATTCACAATTGTCGCGCCCGACGGACTGATCGATCCGTTTGCTCCCGCCGTGGCGGTGATCGTGTCGGTGTCGATCGCAAACGTCGCCGAGATGGTGTGATTCGCGGTGACGCCCGTAAACGAATGGCTTGAGACGGCGCCGATCGAGCTGCCGTCAACGAGCACATCCGCCACATGGTAGTGCGCGTCCGGAGTGATCGTAAAGGTGGTGTCGGATCCGTAATTCACCACGGCCAGGGCGGGCGAGATCGAACCGTTCGCGCCGGCCGACGCGGTAATCGTAAATGTGTCGATCGCAAAGGTCGCGGAAATGGTGTGATTGGCGATCACATTCGTGAACGTATGGCTCGAGACGGCCCCGATCGAGCCCCCGTCGACCAGCACATCCGCCACGTGGTAGCCGAGTGCCGGCGTAAACGTGAATGTGGTGTCGGAGCCGTAGTTCACGACGGTCGCGCCGGAGGGAGAGACCGACCCGTTGGCTCCGGCCGACGCCGTGATCGTGTCGGTATCGATGCCAAACGACGCGGAGATTGTGTGATCCACGATCAGGTTCGTGAAACTGTAGTTGGTCACTGCTCCGACCGACACCCCGTCCACCAGGACGTCCGAGATATGATAATGGGCGTCAGGGGTGATCGTGAACGACTGGTTCGCGTGGGAAGCCAGTTTGACGTTCCCGGAGGGCGAGATCGTTCCGCCCGCTCCCGCCGTCGCGGCGACCACCACGCTGTCGGCCAGGAAGCTTGCGGAGATGGTGTGGTTGACGGAGACGCTCGGGAAGTTATAGCTCGTGACCCCGCCCTGCGAGACGCCGTCCACGACGACATCCGAAATATAGTAGTTTGTGTTCGCCGCAATCGAGAAGCCCTGGCTTGCGCCGAAGACGACGGACACGGCGCCCGAAGGGGTGATCGTCCCGTTCGCACCGGCCGACGCGGTAATGGTCAGCGACTTGATGTCGCCGATCGCGAAGTCGCTGAATGCCGTCAATCCGGTCACCTGGGTGCTCGTCGCCGTCTTCGTCCCCACGGTGGGCAACGTCCAGTTTGGCGAGTTGTACTTGCCGACAATAAAATTGGCCGTACTCGCTCCGGCGTCAACATCGCCGGCGACAAAATTAAATGTTGCGCTGTAGGTCGTAAAAACGACGCCGCTATTGGCGAGCGTGTAGTACCGGTTGACGCTCTTCGATCCGTCGATCGCCGAGGTGCCCAGATTGGGATGATCTCCTGCCGTTGCTTTTCCCGTAAGACTGCCCGCTGTGGTCACATTTCCGAAGGCGAGCGCAACAGGCGAATAATTGGAGGCATCCCCGACATGGTACGTCAGAGACGTAGCCCCCGTTGGCACGGGCAACCGGAAGTTTCCGTTGACCCAGCCACCCGTACGTGCAACCGACCCGGTCGGGCTGACGATCAGGGAATTTGCTCCCGTCGAAACCACGCCGGCTGTGAGTGTGAGAACTCCGTCTACGGTCGCATTGGAGGCAAGGGTTACACCGCCGGAACTATTTACCGTAAGATCGCCAAACGTCGAGCTCGAAGTGACGGTCTGGTTGACTGTCCCATTGAACACAACCAGCATGGTCCCGGGAGAGAAGGTGACCCCGTTTTCGGTCCAGTTGCCCGCAACGGTGACGACGTTACCCGATGTGGTGCTGCCGAGCTGACCGCCGAGAAGCGTCAGTCCCCCCGCCCCGACGGTGAGCGTCGCATTATTGATAAAGTCTTTTGTGCCCAGGGCACTCGACTGCGTAAACGAAAGGCAGACCGCGTTCGTGTTGACCTGAAGCGCGCCGCCCCCGTCGTTAAAGGCATCGTCTGCGGCCGTCGGTACCCCGGCACCCCCGGCTCCACCCTGCGTGACACTCCAGTTGGCTGCCCTGTCCCAGAACCGGCCGTTTCCGGAACCGGAACCGACCCAGTGTCTTTGTCCAGCCGATACGGTGGCAACAAGGGTCAAGAAAAGTACCGAAACGAAGAAAACCTCTAGCAGTCGTCTATGCATGAACTCCTCTATAGTATGTTATGAGAGTTGGAATAAATGGGTAAACCGGACAATTTCTTTTTTAAACATAATATAATTCAATATGTTAGCTTGATTAATTGAGGTGCAATATTAACTATTTCCAATGACACTTGCAAGTGATTTCCGATTCTGAAGAAGAGTTATCCACATCCCATCCAACCCTCAAAAGGCTTCATTTCTCGCTCGTTTGGAGCCATTCGTCCCGGATCCGAGCGCCGGAGGCCCTCCCGGAGGCCTAACCGGGCCGGTGATGGCATCCGGTGGGCCTGGGAGCAACGAAGCCGGTTCCGTTGCCTCGGAACCGGCTCTTCGTTGCAAGTCACCCCCGCAAGCTGAAGCCTACACCCACCGCTGCCCTCGAGGATTCGTTGGCCGCAGCCTCAGGCTGCGTCCACCAATCCGGAAGCTGAAGCTTGCAGCTACCGCATGAGCATCATTTTCTTGACCCGCACAAAGCTCTTGCCGTCCGCTCCGTCCGCAGACATCCGGTAGAGATACACTCCTGACGGAACGCTCGACGCATCCCATTTCACCGAGAGATACCCGATATCCATCGACCGGTGGTCGATCAGGGTGGCCACCCTCTGGCCGAGCAGGTTATACACAGCCAGGGTCACCACCGACTGGTGCGGCAGGTCGAACTCGACCGTCGTGCTCGGATTGAACGGGTTCGGATAGTTCTGATGCAGGGCATATTCCTTCGGTACGAGTTTCCCCTTTTCCGTCACCGCTGTCACCGAATCAGACGTCGTGAACGTGAAGGTCTCGGTCGACAGAACCGAATCAGATCCGTCCGTTACGAGCACGTTCCAGGTATACGCCGTCTGCGGGACGAGAAGGCTCATCAGGTCCGAAGACGAGAACGACGAATCGGTCGTCACCCCGACCAGGATGGGCGACGGAGACTGGACGATGACGAAGTATTTCAGCGTATCCCCTGCGTCGAGATCGGTCGAAGGATGCCAGCTGAACTCGATTGGAACTCCCGGAGACTTCAGTTTAATGGTGTCGCTGTTGAGCGGTCCCGTCAAACCGAATGCTGCCGGCGCGTGATTGAGGACGGTAAACCCCACCGGCCCCGACGTCCCGCCGCCAGGAGCGCTGTTCGTCACCGAAAACGACGTGCTCCCGAGAGCGCTACCCGCGCCCACGCTGACATTCGCCAGAATGGTGTCGGAAGTATGGACGGCAAACGAATTGACCGTGATCCCCGCTCCCCCGTTCAGCGTGCTGACGCCGTTCACAAAGTTCAAACCTGTCAGCACCAGATCCAGCGTCTGGCCCCTGAACGCCGCCAGCGGTGACACAGTCTTCAACTGCGGCAGGGGATGGGTATCGAAGAACGCCTCGATCGTGTGGTCCCCAAGGATGTTGGTGAACGTATATTTGCTCAAGGCACCCACCGACACGCTGTCGACGTGGACATCAGCCACGAAGTAAGCCGAATCGGGAGTTATGTTGAACACGAGAGTCCCGCCGGACGAGGCCGGGACGGCTCCCGAGGGAGCGATCGTTCCGTGCGGGCCAGCGCTCGCGAAGACCGTGAAGGCCTGGAGGGCGAAGCTCGCCTCGATCGTGTGGTTCGCAGTGACATTCGTAAAGGTGTAGTTCGGGACCGCGCCTACCGAGACGCTATCGACATGGACGTCGGCAACAAGGTATCCGGCATCCGGCGTGATCGTAAAGCTCTGACTCGCGCCGTAATTGACCGAGACCGCACCCGAGGGAGAGATCGATCCGTTGGCGCCCGCACTTGCGTTCACCGTAAAGGTCTGGGACACGAAGGACACTTCAATGACATGGGGTGCCGTCACGCTTGTAAACGTGTAGTTCGAAACGGGGCCCACGGAAACGCTGTCGACATGGACGTCGGAAACCAGATACCCTGCGTCGGGGGTAAATGTGAACGTCTGATCAGACCCATAGTCCACGAGAACCAACCCGGACGGTGAGATGGAACCGTTCGCATCGGCGATCCCCTTTACCGCGAAGGTCTGGATCGCGAAACTCACTTCGATCGTGTGATTCGCCGTGACGTTTGTGAACGTGTATCCGGGCACCGGGCCCACCGACACAGAATCCACGTGCACATCGGAGATGAAATATCCCAGGTCCGGTGTAATCGTAAACGACTGGTTTGCGCCCGAATCCACCGGGACCGTTCCCGAGGGAGAGATCGACCCGTGCGCATTCGCACCCGCCACGACGTTGTACGTCGTGATCGCGAAGCTCGCGCTGATCGTATGATTCGCGGCCACCCCTGTGAACGTATACTCCGGAACGGCGCCGACTGAAACGCCGTCGACAAGCACGTCCGCGACATGATAGCCGGCCGACGGGGTCAGCGTGAACGTGTTATCCGACCCGTAATCCACGACCACAGTTCCCGACGGGGAGATCGATCCGTTGGCTCCCGCCGAGGCCGTGATCGTGTCGGTATCAATCTGAAACGAGACCACAATCGTGTGATCCACAATCAAGTCCGTAAAGCTGTAATTCGTTACGGCTCCCACCGATACCCCGTCCACCAGGACGTCCAGGACATGGAAATGTGCGTCCGGGGTGATCGTAAAGGACTGGTTCGAGTGGGATGCCAGCCTGACCGCATCGGAGGGCGAAATCGAGCCGTTCACTCCGGCCAACGCGTTTACCGTGACGGTGTCCGCCAAAAAGCTCGCGGCGATGGTGTGGTTTGCGGTGACGCTCGGGAAATTGTAGCTCGTCACACCCCCCTGGGAGACCCCGTCCACCACGACGTCCGAGACATAGTAGTTTGCGTTTGGCGAAATCGTGAAAGACTGGCTTTGGCCATAGGTCACCGAAACGGCACCCGACGGGGTGATCGATCCGTTCGGGCCCGCGCTGGCGTTGATGGTGGGCGTACTGATATCGCCGATCGCAAAGTCACTGAACGTCGTCAAACCCGTCACCTGCGTGCTTGTGGCCGTCTTCGTCCCGACCGTGGGCAGAGTCCAGTTCGGCGAATTGTACTTGCCGACGATAAAGTTGGCCGTGTTCGCGCCGCCGTCGAGGTCGCCGGCGACAAAGTTAAACGTCGCGTTGTAATTCGTAAACACGACACCGCTGTTCGCAAGGGTATAGTACCGGTTCACGCTCTTCGATCCGTCGATCGCGGAGGTGCCGAGGTTCGGATGATCTCCGGCCGTCGCTTTTCCGGTGAGACTGCCGGCTGTCGTCACGTTTCCGAAGGCGACCACGACAGGCGAATAATTTGACGCGTCGCCGACGTGAAACGTCACAGAAGTCGCGCCGGTTCCGACCGGCATCTGGAAGTTACCGCTGACCCATCCGCCCGTCCGGGTAAGAGTGCCCGTCGAGGCAAGGATCAGGCTTGACGCTCCCGTCGAGACCACGCCGGAGGTCAGCGTAAGCGCACCGGTGACCGTAAGATTGGAGGCGAGAGTTACGCCGCCCGAACTATTGACCGTAAGGGCGCCGAAGGATGAGCTCGTGGTGACGGTCTGTGCCGTCGTGCCGTTCAGCACCACCAGCATGGTCCCCGGAGAGAACGTACCGCCGTTCTCGGTCCAGTTACCGGCAACAGTGACGACATTGCCCGATGTGGTGCTTCCGAGCTGGCCGCCGAGAAGGGCCAGTCCACCGGCTCCGACGGTGAGCGTCGCATTATTGATAAAGTCTTTTGTGCCCAGAGCGCTCGACTGCGTAAACGATAAGCAGACCGCGTTCGTGTTCACCTGAAGTGCGCCGCCGCCGTCGTTAAAGGCGTCGTCCGCGGCCGTCGGCACTCCCGCGCCTCCGGCTCCACCCTGTGTCAAACTCCAGTTGGCCGCCCGATCCCAGAACCGGCCGTTTCCCGAGCCGGAACCTACCCAGTGTCTTTGTCCTGCCGACAAGCCGGCGACGAACGTGAAAAGGAGTGCTGAAGCGACAAGAACCCTCTGTAAGCTTTTATGCATGAACCCCTCTGCTGAATATGATGAAAAGTGGCCTAAACTGGTGAAACGAGCTATTTCTTTCAAAATTGCAATTTGCCTTCATTCGGTAGCCGAGTAACCTACTCCCCAGATAGAGCCAAAAAGATCGAAAAACCCAGAACCGTCTATCTGCTCGCAATATCTTAAATTTTTTGCGAGTGCAATAGTAAACAATTCGGGTCGTATTGTCAAGAGAGAAAGTGCTTTTTAACACATTATATTTCTCCTATCAAAAAAAGGCTTATCCTTAACAGAATCGGCAATTTTGAAAGTTGGAGGGGAAGAGATTCGGGTGGAAGCTGGGTAAGAATTGAGTAACTACGCAGGAATGCGCGAGCTAGAACGGGAAAATCGGGTAAGGGGGGATTACAGCGCAAGGGCGGGAATTGGTACCGGCGGAGTTTCGCCGCCTGGTCGATTCGCGACTTAAAGGTCGCGGCTACCGGACGATGACCATCCTCTTGACTCCGCGGAATGATTGGGAGGAATTTTCTGTGCCCGTCGCTTCGACACGATAGAGGTAAATCCCGCTCGCTTCGGCCGGCTCCCAGAGAACAACATGATACCCGGCGGGCTGCACCTCATCGACAAGCTTGGCCACCATGATTCCAAGAAGATTATACACCGTCAGGCTCACACGGCTTTCGACCGGGAGATCGTAACGGATCGAAGTGGAGGGATTGAACGGGTTCGGATAATTCTGGTGGAGGGCAAATTCCGAGGGCAGAGGTTGCGATTGCGAGTTCTGGACTTCGATCACAATTCTCCTGGTGCCCGACGATAACTGCGTCGAACCGCTTGCCGGGAGCACGATGTTTTTCGCATCGGACAAGAGCCTGAACCTCCGATCCTGCTTTTCCTCGATTCGCCAGGAGAGTTTCACGGAATGCCCGCCGGTCTGAAGCGCTACCGGAAACCTCTGCGTGGGAATTCCCCGATCGCGAAGCGTCTCGGCGGAGCGTTGCGATTGGAACCGCACATCGAACGCTTCCGGAGGGGGCACGGGCGGCACTTCGTGCGTGTACCCCGATTCACTCCGCGCGTCCGCCTCGCCGATCGACAGGGCCTGGCGATGACCCAGCTGGTCTTCAAAAACAAAAATGTTCGGCGGTTCGGGTAAATTCGCGGCTTGCTTTGCCGCCAAAGGCGCGCTCCCCGATAAAGAAGAGAGAACCAGTTTGCCGCTTCCCTTCGCCTTCACCCAGTACCCGTTCACCGGCCTGAGGGAATCCGCGATCGCGTAGGCCCCGTCGTATCCGAAGAAGGGGGAATTCAGGATGCCGGCCGGCTCGGATTGGATGGCCGCGACGTCGACCGCAACCGAGGTGGAACCGATCAGATTCCATCCTCCGACCACGGGGATGGAATCCTCAATGTCGGGGTCTCCGGCGAATTCATACATCGCGCTCGAATCGAACTTGATCCAATAGCCCGCGTTTCTGACCAGGTTTTCGTTCCCGACATACCCTCCCTGGTACGAAAACGCCTTTGATCGAGCGTTCGGGAAGGACGATGCGAGTGCCGAGCCGGTCTCCCCGACCGGAAGGGAAACGATCTCCCAGCCGCCCCCGACCGTCCTCGCGGTTGAAAAACAGGCAAGGGTCTGGCTGGCCTCCGCTCCCGGTGATGTCAGCACGCTATCGCCGTTCCTGCCGGTTACCGCGAAGGTATACTGGAGGCATTGGTGGAGCCTGTTCGCCAGCAGGCCGCTGCCGCCTCCCCATCCGGCCATAGTCCTCCATACCGGAAGGGGGCCGAGAGTTCCATCCTGCTGCACGAAGAGCTGGGTCGAATCGCATCCGCCGGCGATCGAAAACTGTGTCGTTGAGGGATTTGGCCCGGGATCGAGCGTGATGTTTACAGACCGGTAAGACGCATTCGAGAGCAGCGGTTGTCCGGGGGGAGCTGCGAGCGTCGATCGGTTCAGCCCTATGAACCCTCCCTCTCCTTGCCCGTTGAACGGTACGATCCGGTAGTAGCATCGCTGGTCGACTTGCAATCCTGTGTCCGTGAATGAAACGGAGTTCTGGGGGAGGTCCGTCCCAATCTGAGCAAACGGTCCGCCCGGCGCGAGCGAACGATAGATGCGATACCCGCTCTCATCCGTGGCGACGTCCGTCCAATGGAAGAGAATGCTGTTGGTGGTCACATTATCGACCGCGGCGTTCGAGGGGGGCAGGGGGACATTCGCCGTGGTGAAACTGCTGACGGCATTCGATGCGGCCACCGAACCGTTCGGATTTTTCGCGACCACCTTCCAATAGTAGGTCGTCCCCGGGAGGAGGCCATCGTACGCGGCCGACGTATCCGCCAGGTTGGAATCGGCGCGGACTGAGGGGGGATTCACCTGATCCAGATAGACATCATACGAAGCCGCATTCGGAGAAGAATTCCAGTTCAGCATCCCCGAAAGAAGGAGCGACGTCGCGCTGTTCGGCGGCGAAACCATCATAAACCCTCCGGGGGGCGGGCCGTGCGTGACGAAGGACCAGGGTGCGCCCGATGCCGTCACCTGCCCGCTGTCGTTCTTCGCAACCACTTTCCAGAAATAAGAGGCACCGTACGTCAAACCCGAATAGGAATAGGAGATACCGGCCTGATTCGCGCTGACCGGGGTGGAGAATGCCGTGTCGGTCGCCAGGTAGACGTCGTATTGGACGGCTCCCGACGACGCCTGCCAGGTGAGCGTCCCGGAGATCTCCTGTCCCGCCGAACTGTTCGCCGGCGACAATTGCGAGAACTGAGCCGGTGCGCTCAACTGCGTCACTGTGATCCACATCGGGGCGCTCCAGGCTTCCCTGCCGTTGGTCTCCCTGACATACGCATAATAATAGTAGGTGGTCCCAATCGGCTGCGGCTGTGAAACGACGAGAGAATCCTGGCCGGCGACCGATGCCAGGGCCGTTGGGACGCTGCCGGAACCGGGGACGCCATACCGGAGCTCGATCGTCGACATCGCGTCGCCGTCGGGCTCGACCACCTTGACGCGAAGAGGGACAGAGCCCGACATCGTAAACTTTTCGCCCATCTGATGCGCGCCCACTTCGAACCGCAGCTGCAGGTTATGATCCTCGGTGGCGTATGCCCTCCGGTGCCGGAGCGCCTCGACAACATTGGCCCTGGTCAGGGAGGTCGCGAGCACTGCCGTCCGCTGCTGGTTCAGGTGGCCGAAATTGGTGTAATGGTTGTCCTGGTTCGCGCAGGGTGCGACATGGTATCCCTGCCTCAGGAGATCGTGGTAACGGGACGTATAGTCGGTGCTCGAGGGGTCGGTTTCGGTATAGGAGGCGTCGAGCGCGGGGCCGTTCTTCATCGCGGTCCCAACGACGACGCTATCCCACGCGGCGTTGAGCGCATTCGAGAAGATCCCGCTGTAATCGGTCGATTGCGGATGGGCGAAATAACAGAACCCCCCGTATTTCTTGACTGAATCGAAGAGCATGGAGTAATTCGACTTTTGGACGTAGACGTCGTAATTTCCGGCTTCCCATCCGAATAATTTGTTTGTCCCGTAGACAAGGACGTGCCCTCCCCCGCCGATCGTCCCCCATTCCTGCCCGTACATGCCGACGAACACTCCGTCCTGGTTCATCGAATCGGCCTCGGCATTCCCGGCGCGCCAGTATCCCAGGTTCATGTGGAGGTCGGAGCTCTCATGATGATTGTGGTCGCTCACCCCGAGGAAATCCATGTCATTGGCATTGTCACGGGCGTAGGTGATCGCCTTCGCGACCGGTTTTTTATAGGTGTTGGTATCCTGCTCCTTGTTTCCGTCGGAATACCAGGTCTGGGAATGGAAATCACCGAAATAGATGTTGTACGGGCTCTGCGCGAGCGCGCACGTGAGCCCGCCACACACCCATACGAGTGCGAGGAAGATTGGGAGGCGGTTCTTCATCGGTTACAAGATAATCAAATGATGATCCTTAATCAATAGATTTGGCTGTCGTCTGAATTTACCCCTCGTTCCCACGCTCTGCGTGGGAACGCAGACCGCGGCGCTCTGCGCCGCAACGAGGTTGGGACGCGGAGCGTCCCCGTAGGCATTCCGCCGCGGAGCGGCGGAACGAGAAGAAAGGTGTTGGGATGACGATGAAACCCTCATTTGCCCATTATTCAATATTTCGATATACTTTCGCTTCATTATGATATCCTTTCCCGGGGTAAACTGAGGTGATTGCAGACACGAAGGATCACAGCTATTGGATGGAGTTGGCGCTGCGCGAGGCCGAAATCGCCGGAAAGCGGAAGGAGGTTCCCGTCGGCGCGGTCATCGTCCGGCGGGGCGTCGTCATCGGGAAAGGCTCAAACCAGATCGAGATGCTCCAGGATCCGACGGCCCACGCGGAGATGATCGCCCTGACAGCCGCCGCATCCCATCTTGAGAGCCGGCGTCTCCAGGAGTGCGCGATGTACGTCACTCTCGAACCCTGCCCGATGTGCGCCGGCGCCATCGTGCTTTCACGCCTTCCCGTGCTGGTCTTCGGGGCGTACGACCCCAAGGCGGGCGCCTGCTCGTCGCTCTACACGATCACGAACGACATCCGGCTGAACCACAGGGTGCATACGGTCGGAGGGGTACTGGAGGAGAAATGCGGGGGGATCCTGAAGGAATTCTTCCTCGCGCACAGGAAGTGAGCGGGGGCGGGCCGGTTAACCGCTTCCCTGAAGCTTTTCCGCGCGGTCCGCGACCTGCAATTGCTCGATCAGTTCGTCGAGCTTCCCGTCGATGACTTCCGAGAGGTTATAGAGAGTCAATCCGATCCGGTGATCGGTAACCCGGTTCTGCGGAAAATTATACGTGCGGATCTTGTCGCTCCTGTCGCCGCTCTTCACCATGAGCCGCCGCTGCGCCGTGATCGAGGCGGTCTGCTCGGACATTTTCTTCTCATAGAGCTTCACACGCAGCATCTTCATCGCGCGCTCGCGGTTCTGAAATTGCGACCGCTCCTGCTGGCAAGCCACGACGATGCCGGTCGGCTTGTGGGTGATCCGGACCGCGGTCTCCACCTTGTTGACATTCTGACCGCCTTTGCCGCCTGAGCGGTAGGAGGCGAACTCCAGGTCCGCCGGATTGATTTCAATTTCGACGTCTTCGACTTCGGGGAGAACGGCGACGGTCGCCGCGGAGGTGTGGATGCGTCCCTGGGCCTCGGTTTCCGGGACGCGCTGGACGCGGTGCACACCGCTTTCATACTTGAGCGCCCCGTAGGCGCCGATTCCCTTGAGCGAGAAGGTCACTTCTTTGAATCCGCCGATCCCGGTGTCGCTCCAGTCGAGCAATTCGGTCTTCCACCCCGCCCGTTCCGCGTAGCGCGTGTACATCCGGTAGAGATCGGCCGCAAAGAGAGCCGCCTCGTCCCCCCCTGTTCCTCCCCGGATCTCGACGATGCAGTCCTTGTCGTCGTTCGGATCCTTCGGGATCAGAAGCGCCTTCAGATCCTCTTCCAGCTTCGAGAGTTTCGCCTGCGTTTCGCCCAGCTCCGCGGAGGCGAGCTGGCGCAATTCAGGATCGTCGGAGGACTCGGCGAGCGATTTCAGGTTCGCGAGATCGGCACGGGTCTTCTTGTAGGAAAGGTAGGTTCGAACGATTCCGGTGAGCCCGCTGTGTTCCTTCGAGAGGTCCCGGTAGCGCTCCATATTGCCGGTCACAGCCGGATCGGCAAGCATGTTCGTCAGCTCGTCGTAGCGTTCGACGAGTTTTTCCAACCGATCAAACATGCGTTAGTTGAGGGCGAGTTCCGAGGGGTGGAGAACATACGCGGGCGCCCCGGGCTCGTCGATCCCGAGCGCGCACTTCAGGGCGACGAGCGCCACTTCAATCTGGGAAGCGTCGGGCTCGCGGGTTGTGATCCCCTGGAGCCAGAGGCCCGGCGCAACGAGGATTTTTCCGATTGGAGTGTTGCTCCGGCGGGCCGACCAGCGGATGAATTCGTAGGCGATGCCCCCCACGAGCGGGATCAGGGGGAGATGGGTGAGCATCCGTATGGGCAGGGAGATTGTCCCGAGCCAGAGAATGAGAAGTGAATCGAGCACGGAGAAAAAGAGCATCGACGCGACCATCACGATCAGGATAAAACTCGTGCCGCAGCGGGGGTGAAATCGCGTAAATCCCTTCGCGGAATCGACCGTCAGATCCCCCATCGATTCAAAGGTGAACACCGCCTTGTGCTCGGCGCCATGATACTCGAACAGCCGTTTTACATCCTTCATCAGCGAGATCGCGAGCAGGTAGGCGAGAAGAATCGAGATGCGGATTCCGCCCGCGATAAAATTGAACCAGAAAGCCTGCTGTTCGACGTGGAATACCCTTGTCGTCAGGACAAGCGGCGTCACAAAGAAAATCGCGACGCCCATCGCGAGCGAAAACATCACGGTCAACGCGATCCGGAGGTTCGAGGCGGTCTTCCTGGCAGGCTTCGCGCCGTTGCCGTTGGCGGGCTCCTTCTTCGCAAGGTCCTGCATGGCGATTTCGGTGGAGAAATTGAGCGTGTCGATGCCGATAAACATCATCTCCACGAGACCGACGGCGCCGCGAAGCACGGGCAATTTGAATATCTTGTTCTTCTCCGCGAGCGAAACGTACTCGCGCCGTTTCACGACGATCTCGCCGTTGGAGCGCCTCACCGCCGTTGCGATGCGCCCCGGGGCGCGCATCATGACCCCCTCGATCACCGCCTGGCCCCCCACCTGCAGGGGCTTGTTGGGATCGAACTTCAGTCGTTGATTTTCCGCGGGCAAGTAACGCTCCTTAGTTGATGAAAACGAACGGGAACCTGTCAATTTCTCCGATTGTAATATACTCACTCGAGCGTGGAGTTGCAATAGCACTCAGTGGTGGCTGGATTTCAACGGATATGTCATCCTGAGTGAGCGTAGCGAACGAAGGATCTTCCACATCGGCCTGCAAGATCCTTCGCGGAGTTTACACTGAGCGAAGCGAATGTGCTCAGGATGACAAACCGAGACATTCCCCGGCACTCAGCTCGCTCCCGACTCCTCGACGGGGGGTTCCTGCTCCGCCCCAACCTCCTTGCGGGTCCGCGCGGCTGCTGTCAGCTGGCGGAGAACCGAGAGCTCCCTCGCATCGAAAAACTTCATCACAAACATCAGGCCCAGAAACAGGACGAGGATTCCGGCTTTCCAGAGGAGAACCGGCGTGCCCGGGGAGACGGGGAGCGCCGGGTACAACAACATGACGGCGGCGACCGCCCCCCCGATCTTCAAGAGCCTCCCCCCTTCATACGGGACCGGATAGACGCGACGGGCGACGAAGTAACCGGCCACGGCCATGGCGAGGTAAGCGAAGAACGTCGCCCAGGCGGCGCCCATCATCCCATACGACGGGATGAGGAGGTAGTTCGCGAGCACGTTGACCAGGGCGCCGAAGAACATGATCGCCGGCAGGTAGTACGTTTTCTTCTCGATGTAGATCCCGGCAGAGACGTTGATGTAGATTCCGAAAAACAGATACCCCAGAAGCACAACAGGCACGATGGAAAGCCCGTCCCAGTAGTTGGGGCTGATGATATGCCTCCCGAAGATGCTCAGTTTGACGATATCTCCCACGAACAACGAAACCCCGAGGAAAATCACCGACATGAGAAGGACCAGATACGTGAGCGCGCGGGCGAAGATCTCCTTCGCCCTCGGATCCTTCGCCATGGAGAAGAAGAAAGGCCGCCACGCGTAATCGTACATCGAAACGATGAGCATCATGAAAATCCCGAGGCGGTAATTTGCCTGGTAGATTCCCACGGTGGCGTCGTCGGTGAGGGCCCGGAGGATCGGCCTGTCGATGACCTGGACCGCCGTGGCGGACAAGCCCGCCGGGATCGAGGGTAACCCGAATTTCAGGAGCGCCTTCAGGAGGCCCGGGTGGAAGCCCGGGGAAAGATGGCGGACGATCGTCGGAATGAGAAGAAGGAAGGTCAGCACCGATGCCGTGAGTCCGCTGATGAAGATCCCCTCGACCCCCATGTGGAGTCCCACAAGAAGAGCGACGTTCATCCCGACGTTCACGACGATATTGACAAACTTGAGCGAGGCAAACTGCACGGCCTTCCGCTCCATCCGGAGGGTGGCGAACGGAATGATCGCAAGCGCGTCGAACGCGAGGATCCCCGCCGCGTAATAGACGATGGATTTGAACCCGGGCGGAAGGCTCATCGCCGCGGCGAGCGGGCTCGCGAACGCCGCGATCAGCAGAGAAAAGAAGATGGAGGACGCCAGGAGCGCGGCGAACGGCGTGGTGAAATTCTCTTTCGGCGTGCCGAGTTCCAGCGTCGAGGAATACTTGAAGTAGGCCGATTCCATCCCGTACGAGTAGACGACGTTGACGAAGGCGATGAGGGAATAGACGACCGCGATGATCCCGTACGGGCCGGGAAGAAGCACGTTCGTATAGAGCGGGATCAGCAGGAAATTCAGGAACCGGCCGATGATGGTGCTCGTGCCGTAGATGATCGTCTCGCCTCCGAGACGCTTCAGCTGCTGGAGCATCGCCCTAGGGGGCCGGTTGTGAGGAGGAACCCGGTGGGAGGATCTTCAACGAAAGATCGAGCGCCTTCGGCGAATGAGTCAACGCGCCGACGGAAATGTAATCGACGCCTGTTTCCGCGATTGCGCGAACGGTGTCGAGCGTGACGTTCCCCGACGCCTCCACCTCCATGGCGTGGTCGATGAGCTTCACCGCAAGAACCATGTCGGGAATGGAGTAGTTATCGAGCATCAGGCGGTCGACGCCCGGGCATCGCAACGCCTCGCGCACCTCGTCGAGGTTCCGCGTTTCCACTTCCACCCGCGCGCGATAATTCTTCTCCTTCAGGAAGCGGAGGCAACGGTCCACTGCCGCGGAAATCCCGCCGGCGGAAACGACATGATTGGACTTAATGAGGACCATGTCATCCAGTCCGAACCTGTGGTTTGTGCCCCCTCCAAGCCGGACTGCCAGCTTGTCGAGCACGCGCAATCCGGGCGCCGTCTTCCGGGTGTCGGTGATCCTGGCCTTGGTGCCGCCGGCCGCGTCGACGAACTTCCTCGTCAGTGTCGCGATCCCGCTCATCCTCTGAAGGATATTCAGGGCGGTCCGCTCCGCCTTCAGGATTCCGGCAACGGGGCCCTCGATCGATGCGACGACCGTTCCCGGTTTGATAGAAGACCCGTCGGCCGCCACGGATGTGAACGCCAGGTTCGGGTCGACAAAGTGGAACGTCTGCGAGGCGATCTCCACTCCGGCGATGACGCCGGATTCCTTCGCCCGGATCTCGCCGAGACCGCGCTCATCCCCCGGAACGATTGCATCCGTGGTGATGTCGCCGATCCCGAGATCTTCCATCAACGCCTCCTCGATGAGCCTCTCGATCCTGCTGTCGGAGTGGACGCCGGTCATCATGTCCTTTTGGGCTCCTCCTCGACAAGCATCACCGGAATCTTCCCCTCCACATGATAGGAACGGCCGCATGCCCGGCAGGTGAGCGTGTTCCGCGCGGGATCGCCTTCCAGCTCCCCGCGACACGCCGGGCAACAGAGCAACTCAAGAAGCTCCTTCGAGATCATGATTGCTTTGTTCCCCGAACGGGGTCCCGGTTCGCGGAGGTGAGCGACCTCCCGAGTGTTTCCAGGAACAGGCCCGGAGCGCGCGCCGGTTTTCCGGAGGCGGCGTTGACAAACGTGTGGACGGTATAACCGGAGGCGAGGGGATCCTTTTCTCCCTCATTGAAGACTTCATACTCGATGCGCACGCGCGCCTGCGGCAGCTCGGAGAGCATGGTTTTCACGGTGAGAAGATCGTCATAGCGCGCGGACCTGAGGTAGCGGGCGTGCGCCTCGATCACGGGGAGATAGTAACCCATCCGCTCGATCTCAGGATAGGAAAGGCCGATTTCCCGGAGGAGATCAGACCGCCCTTGTTCGAAGTACTCGAAGAATTTGCCGTAATAGACCATCTTCATCTGGTCGGTATCGGCGTATCGGACGCGGACCTTCGTTTCTGTGGAGATCATGCCCGGGTTCTAGCGTGCCGGGAGGAGAGTGATCGAAAGGAGTCCGGATCCTCGCCGGGCGGCGCGGCCTTATTCGTCATACTCTCCCATCGATCCGAACTTTTCGATCCGTTTCTCGATCAGCTTGTCGAGTTTGAGTTTTTTCAGCTTCTTCAATTCCTCAAGGAGGATCTGCTTCAGAATCTCGGCCGACTGGGCCGGATTCCGGTGAGCGCCGCCCAGCGGTTCGGGGACGATTCTATCGACGATCCCCTGCGCCAGGAGATCGGGCGCCGTGAGTTTCAACGCTTCCGCCGCCTGTTCCTTGAAATCCCAGCTCCGCCAGAGAATGCTGGAACAGGATTCCGGCGAGATGACCGAATACCAGGTGTTTTCCAGCATGAGAATGCGGTCGCCGATGCCGATGCCGAGCGCGCCGCCCGACGCGCCTTCGCCGATGATCACGACGATGATCGGGACCGGGAGGTGGGACATTTCGAAGAGGTTCCGGGCTATCGCCTCCGCCTGGCCGCGCTCCTCGGCTTCCAGGCCGGGATAAGCGCCGGGCGTGTCGAGCATCGTGATCACGGGCCTGCCGAATTTCGCCGCCAGTTTCATCAGCCGCAGCGCCTTCCGGTACCCCTCGGGGTTCGGCATCCCGAAGTTTCGGTAGACATTGGATTTCGTGTCGCGCCCCTTCTGGTGGCCGATGATCATCACCGGTTCCGTGCCGAGGCGTCCCAGTCCGCCGACGATCGCCTTGTCGTCGCGGAACCCCCGGTCGCCGTGCAGCTCCACAAAGTCGGTCAGCATCAGCGAGATGTAGTCGAGCGTGTACGGCCTGTCGGGATGCCGCGCGAGCTGCACCTTCTGCCATCGCGTAAGCCCGTCGTAGATGCTCTTGCGGAGCTGTTGCACCTTCTCCTCGAGCATCTTGATCTCGTCGGTGATCAGAAGGGAATCGGAGTATTTCCTCATTTCCTCGATCTTCTGTTCCAGATCGATAATCGGTTTTTCAAAGTTCAGGACAGTCTTCGCCATGGCCTTTTCTTACGGCTTCCTTTTTCCGAGGAAGGTCTTCAGCATGATCTCGAAATCAAGCAGGAGCGATTGATTCTTTGCGTAGTAGAGGTTGTACTTTTCAGATTCTTCCGCGGTCAGGTCCGCGCGGTAATTGAGTTGAACCAATCCGGTCAACCCCGGCTTCCCGAGGTAGGCATGCGAGCCGAGAGAGCCGTTCCGCGAGGCGCCGGATGAATCTGCCGGCGGCCCGACCAGGCTCATCGATCCGTCCAGTACCCTGGGAAGGAACAGCACCTTCTGCCGAAATTGCCCCGCCTTGGTTTCCCCTCTCTTCCCCATCGCCACCCAGGGATAAACCAGTAAGAGAAGGATCGACGATCCCGCGATGTCGAAGCATCGCTTCAGAGCGCGGTTGAGCGTCCGGTCGATGTTGTACTCGATCTCGATCAGGGGTATGTCGTCGAGCTGATCGATGTGCGTCTTGCCGATGATCACCTCGAGGCTGCTCGGGACGAGGCGGAAATTCACCGACTTGTTCCGCGCCCGCCCTATGACGGAGAGGATGTCCGTATAGGAGAGGTTATCGGTCGAAAAAATCACGTCAGACGCCTTTTGTTCCTGGATAACTTTTCCAATATTGTCAATACTTCCCAGAATTTCAACCCCTGCGAGGCTCTCCCCCACGCGCCTGCGGTTCACGTCGATGAAGCCGACGACATCGTACCCGTCGTCGATTCGCGCCCGGAGCTTCCGGAGCACTTCCTGTCCCGAGGTCCCGGTGCCGACGATGATCGTGCGGCGGCCGAACAGGCCACCGCGGCGGCGCTCCGGCGATCGAAGCAGGGCGCTCGCCGCCAGGCGCCAGCCCGGAAGCAGGATCATGCTGATCACGCCCGAGATCAGGACGACCATGCGGCTGAACCCGTATTGCTTGAAGAAGAAAGTCAGCGCCGAGATGACGACATATCCCACGAGCACTGCACCGGCCGCGCGAGAGATCGAAAGTTTTCGCGTGGTATAGGCGCCCATGGAGTACATCGCAACGGCGATGATCAGCCACGGAATGGTGGTCGTTACCGGATACGCATAGGCGGGGAGCCGGAAGAGCTCGCCGAACCAGATGAGCTCTCCGAGAAGGAGCGCCAGGTTGACGAAGAACAGGTCCAGGACGGCTGCCCGAAGAGGGCGGGCGATCCGGATCAGAAAGGCGATCCATTCCCGTGCGGCGATCCCGGCGGTGAGAAGCAGCGGGGAAACGACACCGCGCTTGAAATGCTTCTTGACGAAGAGATGCATCGCCTCGTAGAAAAGCTTCACCTCGTCGATGTCGCTTCGGCGCGCGCTCTGTCCCTTGTAATGGATGATCTGGGTCGCCGGAGTGTAGTAGATCTTCCACCCTTCCTGCTTGATCCGGTAACACCAGTCGAGGTCTTCGCCGTACATGAAAAACTGCTCGTCAAGCCCCCCCACCTGTTCGATCGCCTTCCGCCGGACGAACATGAACGATCCGCTCACGGCATCGACCTCGTAGGCCTGCTCGGGATCGAGATAGGTGAGGTTGTACCGGGCGAAGTGGGGAGACCAGGGAAAAATGGAGCTCAAGCCGGCTATTTTCGTGAAGGCCACCCACGGCGTCGGAAAACTGCGGCGGCAGGCGAGTTGAAACGTGCCGTCGGAGTTCAGCACCTTGCATCCGGCCAACCCCACTTCGGGGCGATCGTCCAGGAAGTCGATCATGACACGAATCGTATCCTCCTGGATCAGAGTATCCGGGTTCAGGAGAAGAATGTACTCGCTCTTCGATTCACCGAGCGCGGCGTTGTTCGCGGCGGCAAACCCTGCATTCTTCTCGTTCACGATGAGCCGGACGTCGGGAAATCTCTGCCGGACCATTTCCGCGCTCCCGTCGTCCGAAGCGTTGTCGACCACGATGACCTCTCCCTCGATCCCTTTCATCGCTTTCTGTACGGAGACGAGCGCGCTCTCGAGAAACGGGCGGACGTTGTAATTCACTATGATGACGGAGAGCTTCAAGCCGGATGATCGTTTATAGTCTGCCCAGAATCTTGCGAAGCTTGAGTTTCCAGACCATGAAGACCGCCTCGCGCACGATTTGTTTGGACATCTTGGAATGCCCCGACTGCCGGTCGGCGAATATGATGGGGTGCTCGCACACCTTGAACCCCTTCGACCACGCCTTGAAATTCATCTCGATCTGGAAGGCGTAGCCATTGGATTTAACCCTGTCGAGGTTGATCGATTCCAGAACGCTTCTCCGGAAGCATTTGAATCCTCCGGTCGCGTCCTTCAGGGGCATTCCGGTGATGACGCGCGTATAGACGTTCGCCGCGTAACTCAGAAGAAGGCGGCGGATGGGCCAGTTGACGACCCGCACCCCGTTCGTGTAGCGCGATCCGACAACCAGGTCGCACTCTTCCATCCGGGAGAGGAACCGGGGGATTTCCTCCGGATTATGGGAGAAATCGGCGTCCATCTCGAACACGAAATCGAACTTGTTCGCGATCGCGAATCTGAATCCCTCCACATACGCGGTTCCGAGTCCCATCTTCCCGGCGCGCCGGAGCAAGTGGATGCGCGGATTACCGTTCCTCAGCTTCTCGACGATGTCGCCCGTGTGATCGGGCGAGTTGTCGTCGACGATGAGAATCTCGAGACCGGGGACCTGCGAGAGGACCTGCGAGATGAACAACTCGACGTTCTCGGCTTCGTTATATGTCGGCGTCACTACGAGGATCTTCGGCATGCCTCAGAGCCCCCCTGCTTCTCTATCATTCTTCAATATTCGACCCTCGCTTGTATGGTGAAGAGGTGATCGTCCAGGGTCTCGCCGGAAGTATATCGCTTTGTTTCCCGGATCTCGAAGGACCCCGTAATAAAAAAATTGGTAAAGGGTTCGTATGCCGCCCGAAGTCCGAGCCGGTCGGTCCGGACGAGATTTCCATCCAGAAATGGCGCCACCTCCGAATCGCCGCTCCGGTGTCCTTGCAACGCGCTCCCGCCGACGTTCTTCACCACGACGCCGTTCACCGTGATATTTTCGCCATGCCGCTCCCGGGCGCAGTTGATCCACGTGCGCAGGCTGCTGCACGGCCGGTAGCTGAGCTCCGCCATCCATTCGTCTGAATTGGGCTCGAGGTGATTGCCCAAGCCGAGTGAACCGTTCGTATAATCATTGCCGCTTGTTCTATTGCTATACACGTACGGCTCCACGTGTGTGAACTCCAGATCGGCATCAAGGTCGTGGATTCCAACTGCGTCCGTGCTGTAGACCCCCGCCTGCCAGCCGAACTCGTTGCCCCACCAACCGGTACCGAACCGGGAGAAGTCAATATCGTCGATAAGCCACGCCCCGTAGAACTTGTACCCTTTCCAGGGAAAGAGCTCCAGATCGAAACTCAGGAAGGAATTATCCCTGTCCCCGAGGGAATGTTCCGCAGATTTGTAGAAGTTGATCGGGTTCAGATAAGCGAACTCGGGGCTGTACCGCTGGTAGATCGTCATTTCTGAAACGCCGAAATTCAGCGTGTTAACGAGCGAGAGCTGAACCCGGTGGAGAGCGAGATATTTATTGGAACCCGGCGGCTCTTCAACAATTGTTCCGGGGAACGAAGCCGAGTCCTGTACAAGTGAGCCATGAATAAAGACAAACCGCAGCGCCTTGTAATGGGCGTCGATCCGGATCGCATCGAACGCCGGGGCGTTGTCCGATAACAGGAGGCGGTCCCCATATCCGGTCCCGACCAACAGCCGCTCTCTCCCGAACTCAATATTGAACCAATTGAGATCGGCGCGCAGGTATGCGCTCGTATTATCGAAGTTCGTCGAACCGGGGAGGCGCAGCTTGAAACTTCCGGCGAGGCGGCGGTCTGAGAGGGCAAAAACCTTGTCTCCGAATATCGTGCCATCAGTCCCCTCGAGGAAATAACCAAACCGATCCTTGATCGTTCCGCGGATCCGGCCGCCATGCTCTTCGAGCGAAACGTGGGTCCCCCCGTACGAATCGCCGGTAACGTTCCGGTATTCAAGCGATCCGAGGAACTCGACATAGAGTGAAAGAGTCGAGTCGGTATAGTCGTATAGATACTTCTCTTTTTGTGTAAACAGGTCCTTGAATCCGTCCCGAAGGAGAACCGCGGCATCCTCTCCGGGCGGATTGATTTCGTGGCTGAATTCCCGAATGAATTTGTGAAGGAAATCGGACTCCGCATGACTCAACTCCTCTTTCTTCGCCGCCACCTGCGATAGGAACTCCCCGACGTCGCGGCGCGAAAGGGGGAGCATCGCATTCGTATAGAGGGGAAGAATTCCTTTCACACCCATGCGGTTCAGAAATTCATAGACCTGATTGCTGACAGGGACGTTTTCTACCTGGGCGGACGCCTCCCTTGCCGGGATCAGCAACGATCCGGCCACAAGAAAAAGCCAGAGGGGTGTTCGCATCCGTCAGTGACCCTTCCCGAGCAGAACAACCGAGACGGTATTCAGAAGGATCTTGAAATCCATTCTCAAGGACATGTTCTCAATATAGTACAAGTCGTATTCCAATTTCTTCCTGACGTCGTCGACGCTTTGATCGTATCTGTGTTTCACCTGTGCCCATCCGGTGATACCGGGACGGACCTTCAATCTGCGCTTGTAGAGAGGAATTTCTCTGGAGAGCTGTTCGACGAAAAAAGGACGTTCCGGACGCGGGCCGACGAGGCTCATGTCGCCGTCGAGGACGTTGATGAGCTGCGGGATTTCGTCAAGCCGGAGATTCCGCAGTATCCTGCCGACACGCGTCACGCGCGGGTCCCGCTTGTCGGCCCAGACCGGGCCGGATTCGGTTTCAGCGTCATGCGCCATCGACCGGAATTTGAGAATCCGAAAGTGCCGCTCATCCTTCCCCACGCGTTCCTGAGTATAGAACACCGGACCCTTCGATTCGAGCCTTATGGCGAGAGCGGTAAGAATCCAGACCGGGAGTCCCACAAAAAGAGTCGCAAAGGAAATCATGAGATCGATCGCCCTCTTTGTTGCGCGCTCCCACGGCTGCATGATCTCCGGCATGATCTCGATGAGGGGGAATCCATAAATCTGGTTCGTCCTCGCCTGACCGCTGATAATATCGTAGAGGTCCGGCACAATTTTGAGACTGACCTCGTGCCCGTTGCACAATGCAATGACACCCAGCAATTTATTATGCTCCGTGGTATCAAGCGCGATCAGCACGTCTCGTACCCCGTGCCGTTCAATGAGCTCCGGCAGAGAGGCGATGGATCCTGTGATCGGAATACTCTGGTGCGACGTCTCTTGCTCACCGTGCGAAGTGACAGAGACGAACCCCACGATGTTGTAACCGAGGGCCGGATACCGCTGGATCGCATTGAACAGATCCCTTGCCTTGTCGGACCAACCCACGATGAGAGCGTTATGAAGCCCGATTCCGGCTTTGAGCAGCCGGCGATGGAACGAATGCAGGAGCATGCGGCCAAAGCCGACGCAGACCAGAACGAGCACCCAGTAAAGAAGTATCAGGAAACGAGAACGGAGTGGGGATGTAATTCCGCGATCGTCCAGGAAGATGGTAAAGAAAAGTACGAGTGCGCCAAACGTTGCAGCCTTAAACACCGTTGAGAATTCATCAAATCTCGACTGGGCATACCAAGCGCGATAGAGTCCGAAGAAAAAGAACACTATCACCCAAAAAATGCATATTGCCAGCATCGGGAGCCAGAATTCGGGCTCGATCGTATGTGCGAGCCAGCCGCTCCTGATACGGAGCCAGTAGTAAACCGACCAGGCGACCGAGACCGTGAGCAAATCGATCAGAAGGACAATTACCTGACTCTTATGCTTCATCACTTATCCCGTTTCTCGCTGACCGATTCATAGTATCTCTCAAGCTGGGCCGTAATAGTTTCCCATCCATAGGAAGATCGGACGAGCCTCATCGCGTTCTGGGCGAGGCATTCGTGCAACGGACTGTCGAGGAACAGGCGGACCACAGCATCTGCAAACTCTTCCGGGGAGTCTGCAATGAGGAGCTCACGGCCATTCTTGACGGGCAGGCCTCCGACCGCGATCGACGAGGCGACGACAGGCACGCCAAGCGCCATTGGCTCGAGCACCTTGTTCAGTGTTCCAGCGCCAAAGCGGACAGGCGCAACCGCCACTGTGCTCCGAAGATAATACTCCCTGATGTCGGGAACAAACCCGGTGATTACGATATCAGAGGTCGCCAGCCTCCGCACACTTGCGGGGGGATCCTTGCCGACAATATATGTTTTTACACCGCTCACGCGGTCCCTGATTCTCGGCAGGATCTCATTCACGAGGTAAAATACGCCATCAAGGTTGGGGTAATATTTCATGTTGCCCGTGTAGACGATGCGCAGCGGGTCGGGGTGGATTGTTCCGTCAGAGGTAAAATAATCGAGGTCGATTCCGTTATAGAGGAGTTCGATCCTGGCGGTGGGAGCATGATTCAGAAGCACCTCCCGATCGATCTGGGAACAGACGAGGTTCATCTCGAATTGTTCAAGCTTTCGCTCGTACAGGGTCAACCGCTTCAATTCTTCCGAAAGAAACAGGCGCTTGAAAAGTTGTTTCTCCGATTGCAGGAACCGTTTCAGATACAAGGATCCTGCGTCGGTAAGGTCCAGCACACGGGGTATTCTTCCATTCGCCCCCGGCGAGTACTGCATCATCCGGATCAGATGGACATGCATGAGGTCAAAGTCCCCCCCTTCCAACGCTTCCTCAATCGCACGGTGCATCCGCCTCGAAGCGTAATAGGCAACCTGAAACGGCGTTTTCGAGAACAGACCCGAGATACAGTTTAGAATCGAACGCGTCGGGCGAAGCAGAATCGGAAATACCCTGGCACAATACTCCTGAAGAAACCTGACATCCCTCAATTCCTTCCTTGATGAAACAAATGAGAGAAGAGTGATCTCGTGCCTGCGGGAGAGTTGTCGAATGAGATTGAAGATTTTCAATTTGTCGCCGCGATGAGGCGGATAAGGCAGGCGGGGTGTTACAAGCAGTATTCTCATCCTATACTGCGCCATCATGAGGATGAAGCACGCGATCGTAAACCTCGACATGCCTCTTTGCGACGGAATCATAACGATAAATGTCGAGACTGCCGTATTGAAGCTTTGAGCGTATGGTGTCACAATTCCGATCGACGAGGCCGAGCTGGGAAAGCAGCTGCTCCTGACTACCGAGCTCGAAGAGAAGGACCTGATTACTGTGTTCCCGGCTGAGTTCGATGGTTGCCGGGATTTCCGACGCAATGATCGGAGCTCCCTGAGACATCGCCTCCAGAATAGGCAAGCCATAACCTTCATACAAAGACGGAGAGACGACGGCTTTGCAATATTTGTAGAGCGACACGACAATTTCATCCGATTGGTAGCCGAGGGCAACGACATCGAGATCTTTTCTCAACAGCCCCTTGAAATCCCACGACCCCCAGGCTTGTTTACCCACAAGAACCAATGACGTGGACCTGGAAAGCATGCCTTCCGTCTTCGCTCTCAGGAAAGCCTCCAACAGAAACTTGAGATTCTTTCGTGCTGTGAGATCCCCCACGAAGAGGAAGTATCCTCCGGGCTCCAGGCCCAGGCCTCGCACGGCCCCCTCCTCGGCGTGGCTGTCGAAAAAAACCTCTCGGAGGCCGCCACCGCAGACATACACTTTCTCTTCCTCCATGTTCGGGAACATGGCCAACACCTCCTCCTTCACCACGGCCGATCGCGTAACGATGGCGTCGCAGTGACGAATCGCACTCGAGATCGCATGCTGATTGTACAGCCTGTAGACAGCCGGAAGCGTCTCAGGATACCTGAATGCCACCAGATCGTGGATGGTCATGACCTTTTTGCCGCGTCCGCCGAGAGATGGGGCATAGTGGTTTTGATAGTGCGTAAGGTCGAATTGTCTGTACACGGACTGCGCGTTCGCCAGGGCGATATAGGCGACCCTGCGACCGACCCGCGGGAGATGTTTTAAGTAAGAGTAGTCGGTCAATTCACAGTCGATCAGCTTCCTGAGATGCAACCAGAGCTGGACGCCGTGGTGGCCGATCCCTGAGAGTCTATCCTTCGTTATCAACCCGTCGTCGATGAGAACTCTCATCCGCATCCAGTGTTGATGCCGTTTGTAAAGGCCGCGCCCGGCCGATGGCGACGGACACCGTAGTGGCCCGTCATGGAGAAACCGTTGCGTTGGTGACGGGTTGCCTCATGACCGATCTATTCACAAAATAAATCAACCCCATATTGAACACGAAGTGCAACAGAGAGGGTGCATGATTAAAGAAAGAGATCAGCATGACGAACACGGCGATACCATACATCGCCGCCCTGAGAATCGACGGATCACGCCTCAAGACAGAATACATCCGCGAAATGATGAATCCTTCCACAAGGGGAAGGAGAAGAAGCCCGAGAATCCCAAAATCCCGGTAGAATGGCCACAAAAAGGTGTACGTATTGTATCCGGAGATCATATAGGGGCTCTCGACCAGCTGGTAATAATCAGCGACCCAGTGCTTCAAGCCGGTGAGGGCCGTGATAAAGTCAAACGTATAATACCCGAGCGTGAACTGGTCCAACCTGGACGCCGCATGCACAAAATTCTCAAGATTGGTAACGATGTACATATAAGGCTCGGTAATGAAGGCGTATTGGACCGGGAATTTCATTTTCGCAACAATGTAACCGTAATTGGCAATATGTCCGACGAGCCGAATAGAGCTGATCCCGTAAAACAAACCGACAAATACCAGGCCAATCACGACCACGTTGCGGACACGGAGAACGTTGCTTGAATAATACATAAACACAAGGCTTACCACCGCTGCGATCGCGAAATCGAAGCGCTGCAGGAGAAGGAAATAGCTTGTCACGGTCGTCAGGAATACGATGCCCAGGGTAATTTTCTCGGGCCTCCTGTCCTTCACAAGGAAGATGTACTGGACAATGAAGAACAGAATCGAGGGTGCCGCATGATTCAACAATCCGATGCCGAACACCGTGAATTTTGTTCGCATGATCGTCGGATTTCTGCTGAAAAGCGGAACAAACCCGTTGATCCAAACGCTTGCGGAGAATGAAACCGCATAGATGAGGAACGTAATGACGATGAGCCGAAACAGAACGCGATCTTCGATCGGTCTTGCGCGCAACGCGAGTCGCCGTTGCTTCAGGGAAAAGTGCCGGTCCCCTTGATCCAACATGTTGGCATACGAGATGCCTATCAGAAAGGAAGAGACCCCGGTGAGCAGGAGAATCCACTCCACCAGATCCCAGTCATGCTGAAGCCGGCTTAGCTTCAGGTCCGCAAGCCCGATCGAAACGCTCCAGATGAATCCGAATACCCGGGCGGGCGAGAGGATATCCGCTCCGCGTCTCAAACAGGAGAGAATGATCGCGAGCGCAATTGCGAAGCACAGTAAGGAGACGACAGTCAACGAAAACACCTCCGGGGGTGGAATGAGCTCATGACTGCCTCCCGATCCCAAGCAACAATTCTCTCTCGTATTTGCTGTATCCGAGATAATAGGTGAGGACCCCATAGGTAATGAGGGAGGCGCACAGCGTGAGGATCCAGAACCTATCTCCGACAAGATGGAGCGTTGCACCCAGTATCACCGCCAATGAAGCCGGCAGGAGATGGTGCTTCTCCCGGATCCAGCGCCAGAAATACGGCCTCGCCGCTATCATGTAGCCGAGTCCGACGCAAACGTTGACGCTGAGCGCGGCAAGCGCGGCTCCGAGACTCCCATACTTTGGTATGAAATACCAGCAAGACAGGACGGTGAGCACCGTCCCCGCAATCGTAATCTTCATCCGCACATCCTGCCGATCCGACGTCGTCAGCATCAGGCCATACGTCTCGGAGGCAAAACGAACGAGGATCACGGCTGCCGCAACACGCATGATGCTTACGGCCTCCCCAAATTTGTCGACGCCATAGAGTAAATCAATAATTTGCCTGGGGTATACCAGGAACGCGAGCGCGATCGGGAGCGAGACGAGGAACAGGGTCCGGTTGAACAAGCGGTTCAGCGTGACCCATCGATCCACATTCTCGATGCGAACACGCGAGAGAGTCGGCAGGATGGCGTTGACGCCGATATCGGAGATGAGACAGATGACGGCGACCAATTTGAAAACCGACTCGTAAATTCCGGCGTCGTAATCGCCCTTCAAAAAAACCAGCATCGGGGTGATTAATTGAAAAAAGAGGTTCCCGAACACCAGGGAGAAACCGAAGATGAGGATGAGCCGCCACCGTTTTCTCCACCCCTCGAGGGTAAAGTGAAAAGGGGAAAGTTCGATGGTGCTCCGGGCCTTTAGGACCGCCAGCAGCAACGCCAAGCCCCGGCTTGCCACGAACGCCAGGCCCACGTAGAAAAACGACAACCGGAGGAGTCCGATGACAACCAGTGCGATGAGCAGGGCCACATTCACAATGGACGATATTCTGAATTCGTGTTGGAATTGTTCGATCCCCTTGAACAAGGCGAAGAAAAAATTTGTCAGCGAGGTGAACACCACGCTGAAACTCAGGAGGAAGAGCAGGGTCTCTGTGACCGGGCTGAGCTGCTCGAAGAGAGGAAGCGACCAGATCGCGGCAAGTCCGAACAGGCAAAACAACAACTTTATCGAAAAATACTCCCGGACGGATTCCGCAACCCGTTCCGGGCTTCGTGAAACTTCGATCGTGAGAAGATTATCGAAACCGAAATCGCCGACGACGATGAATATCGAGGCGAGAATATATGCAGCAGAAAAACTCCCGAACACTTCGGGCCCGTAGAATCGGGCGATGCCGATAAACATGAGGGAATTTGCGACAAGTCTCGTGCCCGATGACAGGAGGGAAAGGATGGAATTTCGTTTGAGACGTGAGGCCAGCCCCGGCATGGTTCAATTTTGGTTCCGGTCTCTCCGGAGGAAGCCCTTGCCTGATGAACCGCCGGGCCGCAGGCCGAACCAATCAGACCATAACGCGCCCCGAACGGCTTCCATTTTCTCGGGGTGCGCATCACGGAGCCGGGTCAAGCTTTCCGCTACAAGGGCGATGAAGAGCGCCAGGAGAAGCGAAACGACAAAGGCCAGAAGACCGTAGAGAGCCACTTTTGGCTTCGCCTTTCTTTCCGGCACACTGGCGGTGTCAAGTACGACGACGGATGGTGTGCTGCGCCGTTCCTCAATTCTTGCCTGCTCATAGAGCGGCGTGAGAAACTCAAGTATCTTATTCTGGATTTCAAGGTTTCGATAAAGCCTGACGTACTGGATTCCGAGGTCGGGGGCCTGCTTAAAGGGCACAAGAATCTTGACGTCATCATTCTGCTTGCCGGCACCGGAGTTCATGTCGTCCAGCTTTCTCCTGATCTCCTGGACCTCAACCTCGGCAGCGGCCACGGTTGGATGAGACTCCGAAAGGCTCCTCTTCAAGGCGGCAAGACCGATCTCCTTTTCGGCAAGCATGGCATACAACTCAGCCCCTGCTTTGATCGTGGCCTCAGCCTGCTCCGGCACGGCAAACACTCCATGCCGGACCTGAAACTGTTTCATGGCTTCTTCCGCATCCCGGAGGTCTGAAAGGTTCTTGTTGTACCGTTGTTCGATGTACTCGCGGTTGCTTCTGGCATTCTGAACGTGAAGCTCGGAGTTCGTTTCGTTCAGGAGGCCGATGTAATAATTCGCCATCGCCGCCGCCTGCCGGGGGTCTTTGTCATAAACCGCGACCGTGAGATTCCCTTCGTCCTGCAACTCTATCTGCGTGTTGCCCGAGAGCTCTTTCCTTGATTTTTCCAGGGGGTAAGACGAGCCTGCGTAATCGTAGACGTGCTCAAGATCGAATTTCTTGATCATCGCGTCAGCGACCCGATCGCTCTTCAGAATTGCAAGGTATCGATCTGCCTCCGAGCTTCCCGTCAGGGAACTCAGCGCTCTGCTCGGTGAGAGTGATTTAAAGAGCGAGGAGACTCCCTCGAGTCCGGTCAGAATGCTTGATTGCTCCGCCGGAAAGACGGATGCCGTGGACTTATACCATTTGGGGGAGAGAAGTGCGAACAGGGTGGCGGCGAGTGTCGCGGAGAGGACGAACCAGGATATAAACCTCCGTCTCTTTGAGACAACAACGAAGAAATCAAGGAATGTCTCGCCGAGAGTCTTGACCGTCCCGTTATTGTTCACCGATGATCCTTCTCGCACCGCACTCTCTTCGATATGTGAATGAACATCTCCCATTCGTCAAGACCTATTTATTGGCCTGTTGGACAATGAACGCGACGCCGATAATTACGCTCAGAATGGCAGCCGACTGGCTGGCGATCGTCATATAGTAGGAGAAAGGTCTGTCAGGCTCTTGCGGAACCCAAACAAGGTCTCCCTCCTCGATCGTCGTGGAACCGGGCTCCAGCCATTGCTTCGTCTTGGCCTTGATGACTTTCAGGCTCCCCGAATTTGCCCGGCCCGTAAAGCCCCCCGCCTTCTCGACGTAGTATTTCGACTCTCTGCCCCGAACAAAAGGGATATGGCCGGGGAGCGCAACCTGCCCGAACACATACACGGTTTTCTGACGCGAAGGAACAAATATTTGATCCTCCGCCTGCAGTATGATATCCTGAGTGGAATCTTTTTGGAGAAATAGCTTCTCAAAATCGACGCTTACCGGTGCCCGGCTGATCCGAAGGTCGGTTTCTACCGTGTACCCTCCGCTGTCGTTGCCGGCCGGCTCCCCCCGGAGACTCTGGAGACGCTCATAGTCATTATTTTCGGGATGCTGCGATTGACGCAACACCTGGGCGGAATTCAGCGCCGCCGCGTCGGTGAATCCACCCGCCTGCCGGATCACTTCAGAGAGATGCGTCGCATCGATCGTAATCGGATAGGTACCGGGTTGTATCACTTCCCCTCCGATATCGACATTATAATCCCCCCTCGTGTCAGCCTTCTGCTGGATGACGATGCGGTCGCCCGGCTGGAGCGAAAAGTTCGGCTCGCGGCCGGCCATGATCTCTGAAACATTGATGATCCGCGTGGAGATCGTTTTTCCATCCTCATTGAAACGGGAAAGTATCGCTTTCTCCCCAATCGCACGCTCGGTGACTCCATGGCCGAAGCGAATCGCGTCGAGGACACTGTCTCCCTCAACGAATTCAAATCGTCCGGGTGAATTGATCTGGCCGTAGACTGCGATCGTTCCGGTGATAAAACTCTTCTTCGGAACGACGATCAGATCTCCCTCCCGGAGGTATGCGTTCCACCGATTCTCATGCGTGGCCTGATACTTTGGAATGTCCGCCCTGTCCTGTGAACCGTCCCGGTGTTTCAGGACGACATATCGTGTCGACATGGCGTTCAGGATCGGCCTTAAGTCATCCTGTGACTCAAGCCTCGAAAGCTTATTTGCCTCCTCGATCGCCTTGTCGGCGCGATCGGCGCCGGTGAGAGAAAGCAATCCGGGATGCAGAACGTTTCCCACGATACTCACGATAATCGGCCGCGGTTTGACCAGTGTGGCCGTGATGTCGGCCCTCAAGTATTTTTTTCTTATCTCCGCGAGGATTCTTTCCTTTGCATGCGCGAGGGTGAGATTCGCCACCATGACCTCGCCCACCGACGGAATAATCAATGTTCCCTCGGGCGTCACGGTGAGGGGGAAACTCAACGGGGGGCTCATCCATATGTTCACGGCGATGATATCAGACGGTCCCAGATAGTAATCCTCCGGCTTGACCGTGGACTCGAGAGCGACCCCGGCAGGCTGCATAATGCTCAGCGGGCTCTTCTCCGCCTCCGGGAGCAGATCTATCGTGTCAGGTTTTTTTGCGCTGCGTTGGGTCTGACCGGGGGAGAAACCCGCCGCGATGATCAGGAGCAGGACCAACATCGACCAGAACCTCGATGCATGGAACGGGAACCGGGCCGGCGTTGCTGGAAAATCCTCCCGTCTATCCTTGCTCATACATCGTCTTGTAGTAGTGTTGATACTCGCCGCTGATGATCCTTCTCCACCATGATTCATTTCGAAGATACCATTGTACAGTATCACCCAGGCCCTGTTCGAATGAGATCTTCGGCCGCCATCCGAGCTCCCGGGTGATCCTGGAGGCGTCGATTGCGTACCGCCTGTCGTGCCCCAATCGGTCCTTGACGAACGAAATCAGAGATTCGGGTTTTCCGAGCGCTTTTAACACCAACCGGACCACTTCAATGTTCTGCCGCTCGTTGTTGCCTCCGACGTTATAGACCTGACCGGCGATTCCCTTCCTGAGCACGAGATCGATCGCGGAGCAATGATCCTTCACATGGAGCCAGTCCCGGACATTCAACCCATCCCCGTAAACAGGCACCGGCTTTCCGTCGAACGCACGCGCAATCAGAAGCGGGATCAGTTTTTCCGGAAATTGAAAGGGACCGTAATTATTAGAACACCGGGTAACAACGACAGGGAGTCCATGAGTGTGATAATATGCAAAAGCAAGCAGGTCGGCGGATGCTTTGGAGGCAGCGTACGGGCTATTGGGCTGGAGGGGAGAAGTTTCGGTGAACTCCCCCTCCGTTCCGAGAGACCCGTAAACTTCGTCGGTGGAGATCTGAACAAACCGTTTGATGCCGCACTCCCGCGCAACGTCCAGGAGAACGCCGGTTCCCGCCACGTTTGTCTCGATAAACACCGCGGGCCCGACGATGCTTCGATCGACATGCGATTCTGCGGCAAAATTGATGATCGCATCGACCGCATGCTTCCGAATGGCCGATTCGACCACCGACCGGTCACAGATATCTCCCTTGATGAAATGATACCTTGGATGGCCTTGGATGCTCTGAAGGTTCTCGAGATTTCCCGCGTAGGTGAGTTTGTCGAGATTAACAACAGACTCGCCGGCGTGCGTTTCCAGCATGTACTGGACGAAGTTACTGCCGATGAAGCCGCAGCCGCCGGTCACTAGAATTGTCATCAGCTACCAGTAATCCGTCAACTGTGAGGGGAAAACCCTTTGGTGTGAGGAGTTTGTTTCCGTCAAGGGTGGTTTTTCACTTGCCGCACGCCTCTATCGGCAGTAGATGGGCACTTTTTGCGCGATTTTGGCAAAAACCATCATCAAATCTACGAAAATGGGCCTCCAAAGTCAATCAGTCAAACAAGATGGTTCGGTCCTCGTTGGCATATTGACTCCCTGGTGGCAAACCCTGGGGTCCTTTGCACCCTTGGACTCCTCTCGAGAGAGAGAGGATGGGCCGCATGATAACGATTTTGCGATCGGTGGATTAAGGCTTGGTGAACGCAACTAAAGTCATGTGTTCGCTTGAGGATATGCTGTGTATCGTCGAGAAGTCATAGGAGTATTCAAGGGGCCCCACCTTATCATCGTAGGTCGCGGTTGCACCTCCGCCAATCTGCGTCGCATAATAAGGATAACGAGGCACAAACGCATGGTTGGGGACGGTATCCGTTCTCATGCCGTAGTGCAGGGGCCAATTGAATTGTATATAGCCGTGAGATACTAAGATGGGGAATTCCAAGGTATCAGAAATGTTGTACGTCGTGTCGACATATTGGTTGTTCGAGGGGAAGAGCAGATGCCGTGTGTCATTTCTGATTTGTTGTACCGTGAAGGAGGTATCCTGACCGAGTACGACGGAAGAAATTGTTCTCCACACATGAGTCCCGCCCTGGCTATCTGATACGGCTGAAGGAGGGACGTCGGAGGAAAACCTATAAGAGAATCGCCACATCATTCCAACCGAAAGGGAAAGTGAAAAATAATGGCCGCTTGGCGCAATGGAGAACGACGCGCTTCTCGAATTATATCCGTTGCTAAATGTCGCAGTCACCACATACGCCCCCTGATATGAATACACATGATCGACGGTTGTATCGACAACACGACTCAGATTTGAAAATGTGATCATCGTTCCATCTCCAAAGGCGACGTTTCCATCTGACAATGTAACATCCGCCGCGTGGATCGTCACCTTCAACGTATCGCCAATGCTAAGCGCCGTTCTATTCGGAAAAATCGTCACTGTGGGAGAAGAGTGTGAGACTTGGACACCGAGGCGTTCCGTCGTTTTCTTGTTACCATCGGTAAAAACGCCTGTGATATCATACGATCCCACCGATTTGAAGCAATGAAGAAGCGTAGTATCCAGAACACGGTTAAGATTCTCCCATCCCACTACATTGCCATCCTTAAAATCCACCATACCGCTCTTTAATGTTGGGTCCGCAACATGGAGCGCCAGTCGCAAGGTGTCCCCCACTTGCAGAGTTGTTCGATCGACGGTCAATGTGACGACTGGTGGGTCGTTGGCTACCGCCTGATCAACCTGATCGGGAAGCGTACACGACGCAAGATTCGCGCAGACAATGAAGAAAAGAAACCGGGAGAAGCGTCTCATCGTGATTTCCCTTCCGAAAGCAGCTATTCGAAATATAGATTTTGCGCATCCAATAGCAAATGCCGTGAATTATTCCTTGGTGGTCCCTCGTCGGAAAGAGTGGAGCTTTTTTTGTATCATTGATCAGACATGCGCATCCCCATTCTCATACTCGTACCAACCCTCTTCCTCCGCCAAACAGCATCCCACCCTCCGGATGAAGAGATGCTTCCGCGGCTTTCCTGTCGCCTTTGTGCGACAAAGCCGGTGATCGACGGAATTCTGGACGAGGAGTGTTGGAGGAAAGCCGAGGCTGCCACCGGGTTTTCTCTCCTGGATCATCGGGGTAAAGCCACGCAGCAGACCAGGTGTATGGTCGCGTACGACCGGAAGAACCTGTACATCGCATTTGTCTGTCTGGAGTCTGATCTCGAGGGAATCCAAACTCACTGTCACGTACGAGACGGCCCAATCTGGTGGGATGATTGCGTCGAAATATTCCTCGATGTGCATCATACGCATTCATCGTACTTTCACCTCATCACGAATGTGGACGGCACGAGATTTGACGAGGTTGGTACCGTGGGGCGTCCACATCCCAATCCGGCATCTTGGAACGCGGCGTGGAAAGTCGCAACCGCAGTCATCCCGGGAGGATGGAGCGTTGAGATCGCCCTGCCCTTCGTGACCTTGGGTGTATCCGCACCCAAACCGGGAGCCATCTGGGGGTTCAACGCGCACAGGCAGGAGTACCGGTTAATTGAGCGGAGCAGCTGGAGCGAGACCTCTCAAAGCTTTCACGAACCGGGGAATTTCGGCCACCTCGTGTTCCTGCCCTCGCTCTGAGAATTCCCGGAATGGTAGAGAGAGTCGTTAGCTGAACAGCAATCAGGCTCTTCGAATCCCCGAATTCACCAGCAAATCACCGCCTGATATTCGGGACCAGCCCGGAGGGGATGTAACAGACCCAACCGTTCATGACAGGCAACGTGAAGCGGTTCTGGGATGACGACCCCACGGCCAATGTATCTCGACCCGAGACCAGGGCGTGATAATCGAACCATCCATCCATCCTGCCGGCCGAGACCGACCACCTCCTGAAGAGATTCCTGTTCACACAGATAACGACGCCATTGTCGTACTCGATCCGGACCTGGCTCATAAACTCCGGGTTGTTGATCTCTCCATACGTCCGTGGATGATCCCGGATGTATTGCGACGCAGTCTTGAGAGAATCATTATCGTTGTAGAGGATCCTCACGGGCGTTGCGTCCGCATATGCCAACTGCATCTCATAGAGGTATCGCTGTGTCAACGTTGCGGCTTCGATAAAGTTATAGGGCTCGTATGTGGGAGGAAGGAAACCCCCATGCCCATAGGCCAGTTCGGTCGCAATGTAGCTGAGCACGGAATCTCGCGAAAACGGCCCGATAGACCATCCATAAAAATCCTTGTTATAATACTGTTCCCAGTTCCCAAGGCCGTGCACGAGCGTCTTTGAGTGCAACTTCAAAAGGTCGAAATCCACAAGGAGAGGAGCTGTATAGCCATGTGTCGTGGTTTCCGCCATCGTCAATCGCGCTTCGATGTCGTCGAAGTATCCCGTGTAGAGGAAATGATGATGCCCCTCCCCCTGAACCGGTCCCTGGTGTATCGACCGAAGGCGCGCGGGAAGTTCCCGGTAGCGAACGAGCGTTTCGTGGAATGAACCTGCTCCGGGCGATGAAACATCATAATCGACAAAATCCGAGGGATTGGCCGCGGAGTGAACATCGAGATATGATGCGGTCGTTTGATATCGGGTGTGGATCTCGGGAGCGACGAGGTCAACGTAGAAGGCGGCCCGCGTCGGCTTCAAGACATGCGCGGTGTCGCCGCATCGATTGACCCAGTTGAGAACAGGCGAACCGTCGCCCCGCAATGCCTCGTCCTTCCGGTCATAGTACTTGTTTGGAGCCGAAGAGACCGGGGCATGATAATCGACATAATTCTCATGAAGCCCCAGCAGATACCCGTACCTGGCAGCCCGTGAGCTGATCTCTTTGAGGAGGCTGTCCCCTTGAAGCGTGGTGGGCGTGTAGGCACAATTGGTATCGGGCCAATCGCAGTGATTACAACGTGCGGGGACAACATCCGGCAATCCCCGGTCGGACCCCCATTTTTGCCAATCATGGATCTGGAGCCAGAGATTGCGAATCCCATTACTGTAGAGACTATCCAGATACTGCCCGCATAGATTCATGGGCTGGGGATAGTACCAAATGACGCGCTGAGCCGAATCCTTCTTCCTTAGGGCCGGGGGATTCGGTATATTCGGCAAGACATCCTGTAAATCTGGTGAAACAGTAAGATAGATTACCTCCCGCATTCGGTTCCTCAGACGATCGGTTCGCTCGAGATATCGGGCCAGGGAAGCGAAATAACCAGTCGTCCTTGAGACAGGATCATAAAGGGGTTCCAGCGTCGAAGCGGATGTCGATTCCCAATCGATAAGCATGGACGTGAAGGAGCCATTGTTGGATTGCAGGATATTGCAGAGCGTAAGGTAAGGAACTCCGATCGTGACAGGCTCCATCGCCTCTGCCCTGCCGAGATTCAATTCCGCTGCGTTCCGGAACAGACTATCCTCCTCGACACGGATGATTAATGTCCTGCCGGAGATGTTGAAGGAATATTCATAGCGCAGCGAATCGTTATTCGCAACCATCGTCCAAAGCGCGTGGAGGGTTGTTCCCTCAACGTGCACAGCCCTGCACGCGTAAACAATATCCCCGTCCGGATTCCAGGGAAATTTCTTCTCACCGTGAAGGATTGCCGCAATTCCGCCTCCTAAGCTCGGTGTGAAGGCCCCGCCGAGTCCGTCGACAGCACGGAGTACGGAAAAGGTGCCGCCGTTGGCTGTCCCGCTTCTGATTTCATACTTGTAGAGAACGGATCCGTTGACACTAAAACTGCACGTCGCGGAGACCGAATCATATTCGATACGGTTCGTGCCCGGAACTGGGGTGGGTTGAGGAGTGGGTTGCGTGAAGGTCACAGACCCTGAAACGGCGAGTAATAGACCGGGAAGCAATAGTCTCATTCAGATGAATCGAGCAAGTTTGGACAGATTTTTTTCAGAGAGCTGTTCCGTTTTCGCCCATTCCCCTGAGCACCCTACTTCCGCGTTTTACGTCGGGTCCCGGATCTATTTGAGCAATATCAATTTCTTCGATTGAAGAAAAGGACCAGCCTGTAGCCTATAGAAGTAGACGCCGCTTGTCAAACCCTCGGCGTTCCATTCGACTTCATGGGCTCCGGCTGAGAGTCTGCCAATGACAGGGGTGGCAACGCGTTCTCCGAGAAGATTGACGACGCTCAGTGTCACAAATTCGGAGTGAGGGAGTGAGAACCGGAATCTGGTACTCGGGTTAAACGGGTTCGGATAGTTCTGTTCGAGGACGAACTGGGATGGCACTCCCTTGTAAATTGCCGGAACCGAGAGGACAATGTCCGAAAGCGGTCTACGCCAAACGCCATCAGAAGGAGTCGCGGCGAAGAGGTCGCTATCTATAACGGCAAGATCCCAGATTCCGAGATGCGTGAGCCCGGTGTTGATCGGATTCCAGCTTGCACCCCTGTTTGTTGACAGAAAGACTCCGGCATTTAGAGTTCCTGCGAAGAGATTTGCACCCTCAGATGCAAGTGTGTAGACCGGGCTGTTCGGCAAACCGGAGAAAACCGGGACCCATGTTAAGCCGTTGTCGGTGGAATGGAATACTCCATTGGATCCCTGGAAGGTGGGTGGTGAGCCGGTTGCCGCAAAAATGTCGCTGTCTCCGACCACAAGATCCCAGACATCAGTGTACTGATACAGACCGGTACTACTGGACACCCAGGTGACGCCGTTGTCGCTGGAGAAAAATAGCCCGCCCCCGCTGGTCAATAGTTCGCCACCTGCCAGTAGATTTCCACCATCGAATGCGAAGGTGTGAATGGTGGAGGACAGCCGAGGTATCCAGGCCCTCCCATTGTCAGTGGAAACAAATACGCTGCCATAGGCCCCTGCGAAGACGTCGATTCCACGCACCCTAATTGAGTACACATAACTCATCCCCGAGCCAGCATTGGCCTGAGACCAGTTCGTCCCTTCGTCGCTGGAGAAGTAGACGCCGCTCCCGCCTGTCCCCGCAAAGATGCCACTATCACCGGCAGCCAGATCATATACGAAGGTGTTCCAAAGCCTGGTTTGAGACCAGTGTTCACCCCTATCGCTCGACGAAAAGACTCCATGGTCGGTGGCAGCAAACATCTCGCTGGCATGGGGGAGGAGGCTGGTAGTGAAGGATTCGGATGGCCCAACCTGCATCCAGTCCATCCCGTTATTCTTTGAACGGAAGATCCCTGCTCCGCTCGTTGCAGCAAACAAGGCGCTGTCATTTGCCGCCAGAGCAAATATGATTACCGGAGTGATCAGGCCCGACTCAACCTGGGTCCACTTGGCTCCATCGTTTGACGAGATGAAGACTCCCGGGCCGCTGGTCCCGGCGAAGAGGTTCGTGCCGACGACCGTGAGCGCCCTAATGTACGGAGTCGTCAAGCCCGTGTTGGCCACAGTCCAACTGTCGCCGTTATTGCTGGATAGATAGACACCATCCTCGCCGGTTCCGGCAAAGAGTTGAGTGCCTCTTGCCGAGAGAGCATAGACCTCTCTTTTGAGGGAGGCTGTGTCTGCGGGCGTCCAGGTCGCACCGCTATCGATAGATCGGAATACTCCGGCCTGAGTTCCCGCAAACCAAGTGTTCTCAATGAATGCTAGGGCCCAAATATACGTAAACGAGCCGGGACTCCCCTGCAATCCTGCCCCTGTCCAGCTAGCACCAACGTTGGTCGATCGGAACACCCCGTGATCAGTGCCGGCAAAGATACTGCCGTCGTGGAAAGTAAGCGCATAAATTGATACAAAACTTGGCAGGCCCGAGTTGTTTGCTACCCAGCTCACACCGTTGTCTGTAGAAATATACACTCCATTGGAGGAGACACCCGCGAAGAGGCGATTGCCACTGACAGCAACAGCGTAAGCGGTGCCATTCGGCAGGCCCGCGTTGACGGGCTTCCAAGTCAAGCCATCGTCAGTTGAAAGAAAGAGTCCATTGGACCCGGCGAGCACGGTGGAGCCATCGGTCGCAAGTGAATGGATGTCTCCGGAATACCCCGGGGGGCCGTTGGTTCGCACCCACTGGGCGCATACAGGGGTCAAACACAAGCACCAGCACACCAATACCTTTGGGATAACTTGGCCGAAACGCATTCTATTTCTCGAGTTGCATGAATTTACCGCTAGGGGCTAAGAGAAAGTGAAAGTACGTTACCCGGGGAGTATGGCCCATGAGCTTGTTGCCCGGAAGCTGTCTACGAGAACGCGTCCCTGCGAAAGATGATTACAACGAAGAGGGAGCGTGGCGCGGGAAGCTTTGCTTGGGACATGGAGCACCTCCAGAGATAAACTTATGGTAGTATGGAAAGTACGTCTTTAGGGCGGGAATGTCAAAGACGTGAAGTGGGGATTGAATTTTATTGCCGAACCAAACAAACGCAGCCTGAAGGCTGCGGCTACCGGGCCCGAGGGATCGATAACTGCGACCTTCAGCTCGCGGAACGAGAAAGAAACGAAACTGAGCCGGTACCAGACTAGATGGTCTGAATGCTCTCCCCTGCAAGCCATCCAACCTTCCCGTCAGGCAGGCGGATCTGCCTCCAATCGCCCACCGCGTCGAGCAATTCCACTTTCACGCCTTCGTGGAGAACGAAGAGGTCTGTGCTCTGGTTGTCGGGGGCGCTCTTGACGGAAACAGAGGGTGAAAACACAACCGCAGCGCGCTCGCGACCCTCCTTCTTCAGTTGCTGAAAGAGGCCGGTGACGCTGACGGCGCAGCTAATGACAGCGATCGCCGCAACGGCGAAAGCGATCCGCTGGATCACCCCGCTCCTGAAGAGAAAGAAGGCCACGCCGGCCAGAGCCGCGCCCCAGGCGCAGACGATCACGATCAACGCCCATCCGTCGGAAGAATAGAGACCCAGGAAACCGTTCCACCAGTCAAGAAGAAATAGCTGCGGGAGCGGATCAATCTTATCGACCACACGCAAGTTTGCCAGGCGAAGGTTATACGCGATATCCTCGTCGCGGGGAGCAAGCCGCCTGGCGCGCTCGTAGGAGAGGATCGCGGCCGGCAAATTGTGAAGTTTGAAATAACAATTGCCGAGGTTGTAATAGAGCGAAGGGCTTTCGTAGCCGTTCGTCGAGACCCGCTCATAGAGCTGAGCCGCCTTTTCATATTGCGCATCCCGGTAGAGCTGATTCGCCTGGTTGAACTCAAGACGTGCTTCCTGAGAGAGGCCGGTCTGCACAACGAGGAACACAAAGCAGGCTGTCAACAGTTTCATCGAAGCTGGTCCTCGATCTCGGAGATAATCCCGAGCGCTTCGTGATAGACCCCGTCCATCTTCCCGCCGCCCGATGAAGGAGAGAAACGCGCAAACTCACACTGTTCAATGGCGGCGCCGAGTTTTCCCGCCGCCTCCGTCGAGACGCCGCGGGATTCAAGCGCCGTCTTAACGATCTCGACCGAATGGTCCGAAGGCGGAATCCCGAGCTTGTCGCCGATGTATCCCCACAGCGCGCGGGAAACTTCGCTGTAGAACTGTTCCTCCTTCTTCTGATGGAGGAATTTCTTCGCCTCCTGGAGCCGCCGTTGCGCCATCTTCCGCGCCTTGCGATTCCGGAGCCCTGCGACATCCCCCAAGACCCTCTCCCGGCGCTTCACGAAGAAAATAAACCCGACAAAACTGGCAAGCGAGCTGAAGGAAAGAGCGAAAAAGAGCGGGGAGCCCGCGAAGGTCTCACCCTTGCGGCGCAAGGAAAGATCGTCGCTCTTGATGAACCGGATATCTTCTCCGAGCAACTTGACGTCTTCCTTCGAGATTCCGGTCGCCGGGCCGCCAGCGATTTCACTTCCCTTCTCGACCGAGAGAACAAAGTCGGGACTCTTGAACGGAACGTAGTTCTTCTTCTCTATATCGAAGTAGGCATATGAAAATGAAGGAATCTTCAGCTCGCCCGCTCGCCTCGGCAGAAGGAGATACTCGAACGTGCGGCTCCCGGCGATCTCATCCCCCTGATGCGCGATGTTGTCGGAAATCTTGGGGTCATAGCGCTCGATATCAGGCGGAACTGTCACTGTGGGCGGCTCGAGGAGCTTCAGGTTGCCGCGCCCGCTGATCTTCACCTTGAGGGTCACGGGCTCGTTCGCTTTTGTCTGCTTCTTGTCCAGCCACGACTCAATGGTGAATTTTCCGACAGCGCCGTTGAACCCGCTCGGCACGTTCGCGGAGGGAAGCGGAAGCACCGTAACGGAGACGGGTTCGCTCCGGACTTTGTGATTCACGGTCTGCACATTCCCGAAGAAGGGATCGTTGAAGAACTGATCGAAGATGTCGTTCGAGCGTCTTCGGGTTTGCACCTGCACGGCGCACAGCACTTCCATCGGATCGACCTGGAGGGTGCCGCTCCGCTGCGGGAACAGCGCCGCCCGCCGCAGGATCCCGACCCGGTACTGTTTCCCGTTCACGACTTCGGATGAAAGCTGGACTTGCTTGGGAACTTCGAGGTCCTCGCTCCAGAAACCTGTGAGGGACGATCCCTTTGAGAGATTGTAACTGGAGATGTTCACACGGGTGTAGATCTTGTACGTCGCGGTAATCTGCTCCCCCTGATAGACGCGCGACTTGTCCAGCACGACCTTGAGCAGAAGATTGTCGCCGATCTGCTTGTCGATGTCGGCGTTTCCCTGCTGCTGCGCCTGCTGTTGCCCCCCCGGCGAGGCCGGCTGTGCGGATCCTTTGACGACTTCCATCCCGATAGGCTTCGTCTGGAGTTTCTTCCCTCCGTATTCGATCATGGCAGGACCGATCGCGAACTTCCCTTCCGCTTTGGGCTGGAGGACGTAGCTCCAGGAGACCGAGGACGACACCGAACCGTTTATGAATTGCATGCTCGTCGATTGATTCGGGCCTCCGACGACGAGGAAATCGTTGAACGGGGGCGGCTGGAAATTGCTTCCCGCGCTGGTGCCGCCGAGGGAGAAGGTGATTTCGAATTGCTCGCCGAGTGAGATCCGGGTGTTATCGACGGAGGCGGTAAAGGAGATGTCCTGGGCCAGGCCCTGGGCTGAGATCAGAAAGAGGGACAGGAAAAGAAATATGGGATTATGTCGGGCGATTCTCATATTCGTTTAATTCTACCAGTTGCGGCGCGGAGCGCCGCGGTATGCGTTCCCACGCAGACAGACTGTGTGAAAACCCCTCCGGGTGTTCCTCCGTCGAAGGGGCTCGGGGGGTGAGGTCGTGCGAGAAAAAATCTATCTGTACCCCTCGCAAAAGCTCGTTAGTGTATTATATTTGTAGTCATAGCTGTGTCCAAACTCCGTTTTCAAACCGATTCGTAAGGAGTCTCAATGGGCTTTGTTGAAGGAAGTGATCGGGGCCAAAGGATGCTGTTTCCTGAGTCGGTGGATGACTACATCACCGGGGACAATCCCGTCCGATTCATCGAAGCGTTCGTGGAGAGCCAGGACCTCATCAAGCTGGGGTTTACTCATGCGATACCG
>DATDFQ010000006.1 GCA_036522515.1 Bacteroidota bacterium | reverse complement strand
CAGTTCACTACGAAGGGTTTCGATGATTACCTTAAAAGTCCGACCGTTGTCGTGTGACTTGAGGTTCTTTACATTTTCTAGAAGAAAGGCTCTTGGTCTCTTGTCGGACAGAATCCTACTGATTTCAAAAAACAGATTCCCCTGTTTCGGGTCATCGAAGCCGTGCGGTTTTCCCAACGCATTTTTTTTTGAGACTCCAGAAATCGAGAACGGCTGACAGGGGAACCCCGCCGCGAGGATGTCGTGTTCGGGAATATCGGATGACGGAATTCTCCTGATGTCGCCGAATGGAGTTTCACCGAAATTGGCTTCATAGGTGACCTGAGCGTACTTGTCCCACTCCGACGAGAAAATGCACCGACCGCCAGCTGCTTCAAAAGCGAGTCGTATACCCCCAATACCCGCGAACAGGTCTATGAAGGTTAGTCCACCTTTCTTTTTCTTTGAGTCGCTCATCGGGTCATAAGGTAACGAATACCACCGTAGTTATCAACCCTATTAATCGTAGGGTGGTAGCGTGGTCTTTAGGGGTGGTTCTGAAATGAGAACCTTTTATGATGCCGAGACAAACCGTCTAAAATCTTCAATGATAGTCTGGTTATTGCTTTTTTTCTACCGTGATGACTTCGTGAAGGACGCGGACAATCTCACCCTCCTCAAGCGATACTTCCTTGCTTTCAATTGTGATGGTCGTGGATTCGCTCTCTTTGAGATGTCGCATGATATACTGAGCGATTAAAGCCGCCGCAACACCTGCATCAATCACGAGAAAAAACTGGGCCACATCCTCCGGAAACCACGCCTTGAATGCGCGAGACGGGGGAAACTCAATCGTCACTCCTTCTGGTGGAATCTCTCCCCTTAGTCGTGGGATATCGAGCGGGTCATTTGTGGAGAGGGTGATTCTTCGCATGATTTACTCCCAACCAGTGAGCATTTACGGGTTCATTTAAAACATTTTGGGAAAAAAAATTCGCCTAACCTCACTCGGACTCATGACTCTAAGCTTAGTCCGTAATTTCAGTTGGGTGAGAATTTTTTCTGCCTCCTTCTGAAATGTGCCATCCTTTGTAATTAGTGTATCGCAATACCCGGCTTTGGAACCTAGGATGGCTGACGTCAGATGCAGCACATCTGGAGCTGAGATGTTCGAACTGAAACTGATATCTCGCGCCAAGGTCCATCCGTTGGCGTCATGGATGAAATCATACATGGTGAGGTTCTTAAACCGTTGAGTGAATTCCTTGAACCACTCTTCAATCTCTTGAAACGCAGCGTTACCTAGGTTCTTATTCCCCCTCGAACGCAGGATATCGGTCGGGTCTCGTTGCTTATTGAGTTCTTTTGCGATGAAAACGTAATCCTGTTTGTAATCCGCCATCTCCATCGCCAAGAAAGTGGAACTCACGCACTTCCAACCTCGCCCTCGAATCATCTCTAATACCGTGACTGTTTGAATGTCCCGATTTGTCGCAAAGTCTATAGCTACATTGGTGTCGATGTAGAAGAACCTATTTTTTCTTTTCTTTTTTGACATAGAATTCAACTTTGACAGGTTTTTTTACTTGCTTGTGCCCCTGAAATGACACTCGCTTACCGTCGTTGGTATAAAACTCGACTTTGACAGGCTTCGGTACCTTTTTTTCCGCAATAAACGAAACTTTTTGTTTTCGCTCTTTTGACATAGGATTTATTACATGAGTACGTTCAGATACGACTCGTCAAGCGCCGTTAGAATCTCAGACCCGGCAGGCGGGATTCTTTTCAGCGACAGTTTCACTTCCTCCCTACTCCATCTACAAATCTGTAGTTCCGATGACGGATAAGTTCTCCCTCAGGTTAGGTTACTGTCACAGCTGGAACTATTTCGATGGTGGCGAATTCCCCGGATGGCAAGAAAACTACAACCTCTTCCACACTCCCGGGATTGTCGAGCTCCAGACGGAGGAATGGTTTATTACCTCTCAGATTTCCGAGACGTCGCGTCAGCAATTCCTTCAGGTCTGGGTTATCTCCGACCTCCATCCAAAATATATAATTAAGCATGAGAAGGGATGCTCCCTTATCTGTAGCTTCCGCCACTCTATTCTCCATCCACGTTGGAAAATCTGCGTCATCTTTCGGAGGAAAGATGAAGCTGACTGTTGGTGCAGAATCGTTTCTTCTCTTATCGATAGTTATTGTTAGGTCGTGAGGATAACGATTATCGTCCGAGTGGATATCGTAGGACGCATCATAGTCTATAGATTCAAGGTATTTCTTTCCGTTAATCAACTCTAACTCTACATGCTTTAGGAACTCATCGCTCGCCTTGAATCTCGGCCTGCTCACCCAAATCACGTACGAAAAACGCGGGTCGTTCTTGCAGAGCGTTACAATTGATTGAGGTGCATGAAACCTCGTCCAGTCGTGAGCTGATTTGACTTCGACAAAGTGAGTCTTTTTGCCCGACGTGCAACACGCGTCACAGACTGAGTTCTTCCTTATTCTTTTTGGGGAGGAAATGTCAAAACCGTCGATGGACCATCCGAACTGACCCTCCAGCAACCAGTACGCAGTTAGTTCACTCATGAACGACCGCCAATGATGATGTGCCATATCGACGTACTGGTTGTCCGGGATTTGTTCAAGCGCCTCGATAGCCTTCTCACGACCCCCGGTCGTATCAATGAGGTGTGTAAGGAAGAATTCGATATATCGTAACTCTGGAGAATCGTTCTGAATTGAATCGTGAAAAACTTTACTCAGTTTTCCGGAGGACCGCAGGCGTTCCGCGTATTCTCTAGCTTTGGGACAGTCAGGCACGATTGAAGTCTCAAATATGATAATATCGAATGTAGGTGAAATCAGGTAGAGAATCAAACGATTCAGTTAAAGGAAATCGAGATTTTGTTCACCGTTGAATGCAGGGTTTCTGGTTGTAGGTGTGAATAGACTTGCGTGACGGCAATGTTGCTGTGTCCAAGTAGTTTCTGCACCTCATACAGCGAGACACCATCCTGGACCAGCCAGCTTGCAAACGTATGCCGGAGGCTGTGGAAATGGAGCTTAGCGTTGGTCAGTCGCGCCTCGCGCACGTAGTATTTGAACCTATGGGACACCCAGCTCTCTGAAATCCTCGCATCGTTCGACGTGAAAACATACTCACTTGTGCTTTTACCGTGCTGTGCTTGCAGCAGAAGAAACGCAACGTCACTCAAAGGAATAGTACGCCGCTTGCCCTGCTTCGTCCTAAAGGTTGGACTAGTTTGGATGTGGATGAGCTTGCGTTGCATGTCAATAGTGTCCCAGGACAGGTTTACTATCTCGCCCTTTCTCATCCCAGTGAATGCGGCGAGCATTACCATCTCTCTCAACCATTTTTCTCTGATAACTGATATGAGCTTCTGAAAATCAGTTTTCGTGAAAAAAGATGGTGATTGTTCCGGTACGGTCACCAACTGCATCTTGCTGAGCGGATTCGCCCCGATGATGTTCCACCTGACCGCAGTGTTGAAGGCGGCCCTCAGCGTTCGAAGTTCAATATTGACGCTAACCGGGGAGACCTGCCGAAGTCTTTCAGTCTTGAAGGTATCAATATGCTGTGGACTGATGGAAACGACCCGGCAGTCACCCGCAAACGCCTGCAATCGCTTCAAGACGGCTTTATAGATGATAACCGTGCGATGGGAATAGTTTCCCTCAGCATAGGGGAGGAAATCTTGAATAAACTCGGAGAGTAGCTTGTGGTTCCACCTCTTCGCTGATTCAGCTTGCTGCTGCCGGAATTGCTGGAGGAAATTCAGAGCCCCTGATTTGAGTCTTTCGCCTGTGGTGACCTTGTGCTTCTTCCCGAGGTCGTCGGTATACCACAGATAGTAAACGCCGTTGGAGCGTTTGGAGAGAAACATAACTCACCTCACTTTCCTGAGGTGAGCGGCAACCAAAAGGGCAACCAGTGAGAATAGAAGTGCGGAAATTACACAGCCCGGTTGGTCTCGAACCAACGGCCCTCTGCTTAAAAGGCAGATGCTCTACCCCTGAGCTACGGGCTCGCGCGAAATTGTGGTGAACAGAATGAGTGTTCCACCGAATATACAAAAAAACCCCAACCGTTTCCAGTCGGGGCATACTCACGTAGTGGCTGAATTTCAAGTGTGGAACCGAACACCCGCAGCCTAAAGGCTGCGGCTACCAAGCCCGAGGCATCGGTAGCCGAGACCTTCAGGTCGCGGATCGATAAGGCAATGAAACTCACTCAGTTCCGATACTCGCTGTCCGCAAGAAGCGACACTCATTTCACATTCCGGGTGGAGTCGCTTACTTGATCGACCGGGAATTCATAGTTCGTGCTGTGGCCCCCAGCGAAGCCGGAAACCGAACCGATAATGGCGCCCGCGCCGCCCCCAAGTACGAGTCCGACAAGGGCCCCAAAGCCCGCGGTCTGGCTCCCGCTCTCAGCGGTGCTGCGAATGTTCAGAGCGCTGCCGACGAGGGCCCCTACCCCGCCGCCGATGGCAACGCCCAGCCCCAGGCCTTCCAGAGCTCCGAGGGGATGGTTCTTCTTAACAATTTTGTTGAGCCCATGGATGCTCGCCCGGGTGGCACGATCCGTGCGCGGATCGACCCACGAGATCGAATCGCGGGATAATGTGACGTTTTTGGCAGGGATGCGCGCTCCCTGGATTTCAAGTTCCACCAGCTGTCCCGATAGATCTTCATTCAAGATTCCGTACTCCGTTGGGCGGACGGCCCGTGAACTCGAACAACCACACACGAACATCGCAATACTGAAAAAAAGAATGAACTGTTTCATTTCGTGCAAGCGCCAATGATGCATCGTATGTTTTCCTTTTGCTTGTCGGAATTGTGACCGGGGAACCATCGGTGGAAAGGCACTTCCGGAATGTCATCCCCCCCAAGGATCAGCTTGCGTTCAAAGTAACGAAAACCAGCGGGAGTGTCAACCGGGTGGTGTCTCAATCTGGTTGAACGTCTCTCCACCTCGTCATGCTGACATGCTCCCGGTCAGCATCTATCAACTCTTATTTAGAGATCCCGACCCAAAACATGCCGGGATGACGAGAGAAGGTGAAACTGCGGCACTACCGGCGCGCGCGCCGGAACGCAATGAGCACGAGGCATGTTGAGTAGATCGTGAACCGATTGTTAATCCTCTGTCTCTTCACGGTTGCGACCGGCGGCATCATTCATGCCCAGGAGTATTTGCTTGATGGGAATTCCGGCATTGACATGACCTCCAATTACCCCGGCCACACATTCGATACCGGAGGAGCATCCGGTCGACCCGAGCCCCTGCTCCAAACCCAGGCCTGCCCGGCGTCCTCGTTGCCGAACGATTCCGGGAAGGCCGATACAGCATTCCATCCTGTGCAAGCCAGGCTCCTGCCCGAGAACATCAGTTTCATGGAACACGGGCTCTGGGGAGAAAGCGGATTGTTCAGGAAAATCGGGATCGCCTCCCCCCTGTCACCCGAAACGAGAAAGAGCGAGATCGGCCTCAGGCGAACCATGCTGACGGCGCATCAGGTGGGAGGATTTCTGACGTTAGGCCTGATGCTGGGCGCAGCGTACACCGGACAGCAGATCATCGACGGCCGGGACCAGTTTCGCGGGGCCCATCAAGCGTTCGTCGCATCGACGATCGGATCGTATTCAGTAACAGCGCTTCTCGCCGTGCTCTCTCCACCCCCTCTTATCCGGAGGAACGAAGTGAGCACTACGACGATCCATAAGACGCTCGCATGGGTCCATTTTGTCGGGATGGTGGTCACACCGATCCTCGGCGCAGCGATTAGCAGGCGGACCAGTTCGTACCAGGATCAGGCCAGGATCCATCAGGTTTCTGCCTACATTACGACGGGGACGTTCGCGGTATCGATGATCGTCCTCTTCTTCTAAATCAAAAGCGACTGCCTTGAACATCTTCCGACCTCTCGCCTTTTGCTGCCTTATTTCTCTATCGGCCCTCTCCCGGGCCCAGAATCGTCACGCCATCCTGATCAAAGAGCAATCCTCCATCACGTATCAGCTTGTCCACCCGCTTCATACGATCAACGCCGTGAGCAAGGATGCTGTCTATGTCTTGGAGGTCGAGGCAACGGCAAAGGCGATCAGGCATGCTGCGGCTCAGGTAGATGTGACCACATTCGACAGCGGCAATTCCAACCGGGATTCACATGCCATGGAGGTGATCGACGCCCTTACCTACCCCTCCGTGTCCTTCACGAGCGACTCCATTTGGCAGCAGAAGGACAGCCTCACCATTGCTGGTAAGCTCACGTTTCATGGGATCACGAGGCCGATTGTCATGGAGGGAACCTCGACGTGGACGCCGGACAAGCTGGTCGTGGAGGGCGGGTTTCCGATCAGTCTGACGGCCTTTAACGTCGAACGGCCGTCGTTGTTGCTGGTGCCCGTCAAGGATACATTGACCTTTACCGTAAGGGCCGCCTTCGACTTGAAGTAGCCGGCGGCGGCGCTCAGACGATCGTGGGGGTCAGGCGGGGTTCCACGATGAATCTTGCCGCAGTGCCGTTCGCCGGGCGGTGCAGGCGTTCCTCCTCTGCCTTGAGATACGCGTTCGGGTCGTGGTCCATCGCCCCCTTCGGCAGCCAATCCCACATCGGCCCCAGTTGCGTGCGGACGCGGTCGGTGTAGAATTCGGGGACCTCGGCAGTCTCCGCCTCAAAAAACCGCCGCAGGGGCAGATCGGTGTCGAGACGCCGCCGGATTTCCGTGTGGTAACTGATCCTTCCGAAACCCTCCGAGGAAATTGCCCTCACGAAATTCATCCACTTCGGAATCAGGTCGCCCGTCGCCCGATGGCGATTGTAGATCGAACGCCAGGAGAACGTGTACTTGGTCAGGTCGATGATGTAGTCGTAAAATTCGGGCCACGAATAGTTCTTCGGCTTCACGTTCATCGCCTGATTGTTATCCAGGAAGTGAAACGGGAACGGCAGGACAAGGTTCTCGCGCTGGTACCCGAGGTTCAGCGCCGCCGCCTGCCCGAATGCGGAGAGAAGCGAGTATCCCGGAAAAGCGCCCGGGGACAGATCGACGAATTTCTTCGTGAGTTCGAACGGCTCGGACCCCTGATCGGAATCGAGGCCCAGAACGAAATTCGCCTGCACGTACGGGATGTACCTCAGGATCATGTTGATATGATCCGAGACCTGCAGGACTTTGTCCATCCCCTGCCTCTCCCCCGTCTTCGACTTATTCCCGAGGCCGTACCACGACTCGATACCGGGAAGCATGGCCTTGAAACCGTTGTGTTTGAGCCTCTTGAGGTTGGGCTCACCCAGCAGGGAGAGGCTGCTCTCCGCAATGAAGTCGATGCTGCCCGGAGGCGCCGCCTCCTCGATGGCATCCATGTACTCGTCGAAGCGCACGCCGAAGTTCGGGTCGTGCCACGCGACGCGGGGGCGCTTCATCGTCCGCAGAAGAAACTTCAGATCTTCCTTGAGCACTTGAAAATCAAGCGGCTGGTATGGCACTGCCGCGTCGATGCAGAAGCTGCACGTATAAGGGCAACCCAACGAACCGAGCATCGGGACGATCTTCACAAGAGGCGACTTATCGAGCGTGGGTTGGATGAACTTCCAGCGTTCGCGAACTCCCGGGAGAGATGCGGGTTGCTGCTTCGCGTCGATCCGGAGGCCGACCGGGCGGTGCGGAGAGCAATCCTGGAGAACATCGCACAAAACGTTCTTGTCGGTGAACCCGAGCACGTAATCGAAGTACTTCTGCGCATCCTGGGGATAGCAACGGGCGTGGGGGCCCCCGAGAACCGTCAGCGCTCCGTTCTTCCGGAACCGCTTGCTCAGGGCATAGGCCAATTGCGCGGACTGGGTGAATGCGCCGATGAACACGATGTCGACGCCGGCCGGGAGTTCCTCTACCAGGTCTTCAAACCCGGTATAGCAGACGAACTTGACGTCGTGCCCCTCCTGTTCACACCAAACTGCAAGGACCTGGGGCATGATGCTCGCCAGGTTGGCATTCATGACGCGCGCGAAGAGTGCTCGGGTGGGAGAATTTGTAACAAGGTCGACAATGCCTATCCGCAGTTTGCGCATGGCTTCTCTCTTGAGAATGTGGTCGGAATCGTATCACGTCACGGCCTGATTAGACCGCTCCGGCTCACGCGCAGCGGACGGGCTGGTGCCGGTTTCTGGGCGAAACCTTTCTAAACTACCGGGGACATGCTTTTCTGGTCACGGTTACACGCCGGTACGTTGATGCTAGCCAACCCCGCACGTATGCAGATTGAATCTGTTCTAGAGTAAGAAGTCTCTGTCAATCTCCTTTCATTCAATAAAACATAAGCGTTTCACGGTTCGATCCCTTGAACCCCAATAGCATAACATACAATAACTTAGGATCAAATAAAAGTAGGAGGAGTCAGGAAGCCAGGAATTCCGATCCCTGGAGGGCTCTTAGGAGCGGTACGGGGGGCGATTGACGCCTAGTGGAAGATATACCCAAACGTCAAATGAATGACTGAAATCGACTGTTTGGCCGACATTCCGGCCACGGTGAAGCCCGGCTCGCCTGTCAAATAACGGAATCCTGCGTCGAACCTGTGGTCGAATTGGACTCCAGCACTCAGGCCGTAGCCGAGGGAGTTGCCGGTTGAAGATGCGACGGTGGCCGAGTTGCCCCCGGAGAAAGCCGTGATGTCGGGGGATGCGGCGAGGAGCAATCCGATATTTCCGTGACCATAGATGCTCACGCTCGGGGAAACGGGCGTATTGAACCCCACAACACCCATGAACCAGAAGAGGGTCCACGATCCGGCGCTGAACGTGACGCCGGGAAACTGCGTCTGAAACTGCGAGATGTCGACGCTATGGTGAGTGTACGCCGCCCCGACGCCGAGCTCGAACTGTTGAGCCACCTCCGAGCAGACTTCGGCGCCGAGCGTGAAACCCGTTTCGGCCAGACCCGCCTTCGGCGAGGGCGAAACCCCGAAATCCCCCATCGGAAAACTCAAACCCCCGAACAGTTTGAACTGCCTGCTCATCGATTCGTCCGGGGACTGGCTCCGGGCGATGAAGATCCCGAGAAACAACATCGAAACAATGCAACACGCCCTGGCGTGGGGGATCGGAAGCTGACGGGTGTTCATGCGCTCCTCCGGAGGAATGTTGATGAATCGGAATGAAAAACGGCGCTACCGGCGCGGCTGCGCGCTTCCGGCCTCACCGAATGCGCTGAGAGCCTCCTTGACGGTGTCGTGCGTGTCAAAGATCTGGACGAGCCGGGTGACGACCAATACTTCCTGCACATGGTCGTGAACGCGGGCCAGGCGGATATCGCCGCCCGATTTTCGGATCGTGATGAGCCCCGCGACCAATGAGCCGAGACCGGCGCTGTTGATATGGCGCACGTCGCCCAGGTCGATGACCACACGCTTGACATCCGCCGCCGCGAGGTTGTAGATCGTGCTCCGCACGGCCGCGCCATCCGCTTCCCCCAGAATGTCGCCGCTGAAGAGCAATTGCGCGGCGTCCTTCTCGATGATCTTTTTGATCTGCATTGTTTCTCCCATGCCTGTGCGGGTCTCGGCAAATGTAACTGTTCAGCCGGCCAAAATCAAGGGCGGGAGCGCTCCCCGAAATACGACATTTTTATCACTTTCTACTTGACAATCAGACAAATTTGTCGTATCATGACGGCAACACTCCGCCTCCGTTGAACTCTCATTTACATACGATCGAACCGCAATTTCTCCCGGGATTCGATGCCGCGCTCAGCCACGTGCAGCGCCGGCCGGCGGCCATTCACCTGCTCTACGGCCATTCGCTCGTGTACACGGTGAGCCTTCTGATCGGCAGCGCCGTGAAGCACCCTCTCGCCGTCGTGGACGGGGCGATGAAGTTTAACAGCTACACTCTTTCCAGGATCGCCGCGCTGCTCGGGCTTTCTCCGAAGTCGCTGTTGCAGAGGACGCACCTGACGCGGTCGTTTACGGCATTCCAGATGGAAGCCGCCGTCACGATAAAGCTTCCCCGTTTTCTCGCCCGCACCCCCTGCCCTCTCGTGATTATTCTCGGGTTGCTGGACACCTATTACGATGAACAGGTGAAACCGCGGGAATGCCTGCAAAGCCTGCAGCGGATCGTGCGCACGCTCAGGGACCTGACGGCGGCAAACGTCCACGTCCTGATTGCGGATATGGAAGCGGGCAACGTTCCGCCCGGGAAAGAAGAGCTCTTTCACCTGATTCATCATTCTGCCGACGTCGTCTTCCGCCTGGAACAGAACGGGTTTCAGCACCGCGATTCCAACGCGGTTACGGACGAAGAAAGGAGGCCCCTGCCATGGGGCGAAATAATGACACCTTCACTCTCGTTATCGATCGGAACAGAGAAACATGGGGCAAATTCCGGCGGGCGCTGAGAAAAGAAGACCAGCTTCTCTTTGACGAGATGTGGAGAGCGCCGAAACTGCACCTCGCCGCCGGCGCGTTTCTTGCCAATGAGGTGCCGCTGGAAACGATCCTCATGAGCATGCTGCTCGAACAGTACAAAAAAATCAGGCAACTGGAACAGAGGGAAATCAAGGCATTGGAGTGACCCGTACGATTCACGGATGGTTCTTCGACGTCTACCCCGTCCGCAACGGGATGATGGTATGGATCATCGACGACGAAGGGGCGGCGTATCATTATATTGATCCGTTTCATCCGGAGTTTTACCTCCACCTGGGGGCGAACGACCGGCAGAGGCTTCCCGCGCTCGTCCGGAAGCTGAATCTCCCCGTCACGATCGGGACCGCGAAGAAGACGGAGTTGTTCAGCGGCGAAGAGCGGCCTGTCACCGCCGTCACCGTGCAGGACCCCCTCGAGTTCAACGCGTGCGTCTGGTCGTTGCAGAAATTCTTTCCGCACTTTGTGTTCTACAACAGCAACATTCCGGTCGCACAGATGTACCTGTACGACAGGCAGGTCTTCCCCCTCGCGCGCTGCACATTCGTCGTCTCCGGCCGGGAAACGCTGGAACGGATCGTCCTCGAGGATTCGTTCGACGCCTGTTCCTATCAGGTGCCCGACCTGAGGACGATGACGCTCAGCAACGGGAATGCCGAATTCTCGACAAAGTTCTTCAGGACATTAAAGCTCGAAATCAGTTACGGCGGCGCGACCTACAGCCTTGAGCAGGAAGATCCGGCCGACGTCCTTCAAACGTTCAACTGGCATCTCTACCAGTACGACCCCGACATTCTCATTTCCTCCTGGGGCGACGCGACGCTTTTTCCCACGCTCCTGCGGGCCTCCTCCCGGTACCGGATCCCCCTCCTTCTCAACAGGGACAGCTCGCAGGGATATTTCACGACCAAGGAGCGCAGTTACTGGACCTACGGGCAGGTCGTCCACCGGGATGCGGCGTTCATGCTTGCGGGCCGCTGGCACATGGACGCGGAAAACAGCTTTATCATGGGAGAATCGGATATCGAAGGGGTCGTCGAGCTCGCGAGGTTGACGCAGCTCCCCATGCAGAAACAATCCCGTGCCGCGATCGGGACGGGCCTGGCGAGCATGCAGATGAGCTATGCCTACCGGAACAATATTCTCATCCCGGCCGAAAAAAAGGAGGGGGAGGATTTCAAAACCGCGGATGAGCTGCTCTTGAGCGACAGGGGCGGGCTGGTCTTCATGCCGGAGCTCGGGTACCATGAAAACGTCGCGGAGCTCGACTTCGCCAGCATGTACCCGAGCCTCATGGAAATGCACAACATCAGCCCGGAGACCATCAATTGTTCCTGCTGCCGGAACCGCGTCGTGCCCGAGCTCGGGTACACGATCTGCGAAAAACGGCGCGGGATCGTCCCGGCCACCTTAAAACCGGTCCTGGAAAAACGGGCCTACTACAAGGCGCGCAAGAAAGCGGCGAAGACCCATCCGGAATATCAGAAATACGACAGAAGGCAGAATGCGCTGAAATGGATGCTCGTCACCTGTTTCGGGTATCTGGGGTACAAGAATGCGCGGTTCGGAAGGATTGAGGCGCACGAATCGGTGAACGCGTTCTCCCGCGAGGCGCTCCTCGCCGCCAAGGAGATTGCCGAAGCCGCCGGGTACCATCTCGTGCACGCGATCATCGATTGCCTCTGGCTGAAGAAAGCGGGGGCCACGCACGAAGAGTACCGTCGGTTGTGCGCGGAGATCAAAAAGAGCGTCGGCGTCGATATCTCGCTGGAAGGAATCTACAACTGGATCCTCTTCCCCAGCTCGAAAGTCGATCCCGGAATTCCCACGGCGGGGAAGTACGTCGGGTGGTACGATCACGGCGAAATCAAGATCCGGGGCATCGAGGCGCGGAGGAAAGACACCCCCGTCTATATCAAAAAGATGCAGGCGACGCTTCTGGAGCTCCTTTCGGAAGCCGTGACGATTGAAGACGTGCGGACGCGCGTCCCCGCGCTCCTTCAGGAGGCGGGATTTTACCTTCAGGAGCTTCGCGCGGGACGCGTCGATCCGATGGAACTCGTCGTCCGCAGAAGGATCCAGAAAGAAGCGGGGGAATACGCCAACAACAACCTCAGCGCGATGGTCGTCCGGGAGCTTGCTCAATTCGGCATCAATGCTCAGGCCGGTGAAATGATCGAGTTCATCATCATCGATCAATCGGGGAAGCGGGACCCTCAAAAGGCAAAAAGCCTTCTGACCTACCAGCACTGGGACGGATATGATATCGAGAAATATACCGAACTCTTCCTGAAGGCGGTGGAAACCCTCTTCTCTCCGTTCGGATACGATCTCGAGAAGCTCGCGGAACACTATCAGACGGCAAAGCCGAAAAAACGCCGCCGGGAAATGCGCTTTCTCACCGAAGCAGAGGCGCCCAAGCAGGACTTCCTCTATCGCGACACCCTCACCGGGCGCTGGGCCGCGGGCACGCCGGGTTCCGCGAGTGCCGGCTGAGTTCCGTCCCCTTGTCGATTCACATGGAATTTCCCTATATTATCGCGTGTGTATTCGGGAATTGCAACCCTTTGTTCCTCAATGACGCCTCACGCGACGAAAGGCGGGAAAAAGGCCGACCTCCCCCGGAACAAGAAGGCATTCTGGATCGTCATGCTTCTTACCCCCCTCCTCCTTCTCGCCGGAACGGAGCTTTTGCTGAGGAGGATCGATTACGGGGGAACGCTCGATCTCGTGGTCAAAACCCGTGTCATGGGGAAAGAGTGGTATACGCTCAACCCCCGGATCGCCCGCCGCTATTTTCTTCAGGAGGGGGTGGCAATTCCGGAACCCTCCGACGATCTGTTCGAAATTGAGAAGCGGCCGAACACGAAGCGGATTTTCATGCTCGGTGAGTCGACGATGCAGGGATTTCCGTTCGACTATAACGCGACGGCTCCCCGGCTGCTCCAGGACCGGCTGCGGCAACTCCTTCCGAAGTACAACATCGAGGTGATCAACGGCGGCCTCTCCGCGGTGAACAGCTATGCGGTGCTCGATTTTGTGGACGAGTTGACGGAGTACCGGCCTGACGCGTTCGTCATTTATGCCGGCCATAACGAATTCTACGGCGCCATGGGGGTGGGTTCCACGGAATACCTCGGAAGATGGCGCGGGCCGATCAAACTCTACATGAAGCTTCTGAAGAGCAAAGTATTCCTGTTACTGCGGGACGGAATCACCTCGCTGCGGAAGCTGGTAACGCATCCTCCCTCCCGCGCGGATTCAGACCTGATGGAAGCAATGGTGGGCAACAGGGCTATCCGCTACCATGACGGGGAATACAACCGCGCCCTTTGTAATTTCGGAGAGAACCTGCGCGACATCACCTCCCTCGCTTCGGATCACGGCATCCCCGTCGTTCTCTGTACGCTCACGAGCAATATCCGGGATCAGAAACCGTTTATGTCCTTGTTCTCGGAGATGACGGGCGATTCCCTCCAAACGGCCTGGAAGCACTTTGAGGAAGCGGGGCATTCCTCCCTGGAGCGAAGCGACACGCCCGCGGCGGCCGGGAATTTTCTGAATGCGATCGCCGTCGATTCAGTCCGGGCCTCCGCCCATTTCGACCTCGCCCGGTGCCTCGGCGCCGGAACGCCGGAGGCAAAAGCGGAATACCGGAGGGCAAGGGACTATGACGGGTTGCGGTTTCGCGCGGCCACAGAGTTCAACGACACGATCCGTTCGGTCTGCCGGGAGCGGCATGCGAGCCTGGCCGACGTGGACAGGGCCTTCGACGACAATTCGCCGGGCGGGACCGTCGGAGACAACCTCATGCTCGAGCATCTTCACCCGAACTTCGAGGGCTATGTTCTGCTCGCAAAATGCATTTTGAAGTCGCTCTCGGACAACGATCTTCCTGCCCCCAGGGCCGAATGGCAATGGAGCCGGGATCTCCCGGATGAAGAGTACAAGGAACGTTCGGGCGTGACGCCCTTCGAACTCGAGGTGGCGCGCTGCAAGGTTTTCCGCCTCACGAACCGGTGGCCGTTCAAGCAACCCGGGGAGCCGAAGGAATCGTATCACCCCGGTACGAGGGTTCAAGAGCTCGCGCAGCAATATGTCCTGAAACAGATCGGATGGTCGGATGCGCATTATGCGCTTGCGGAGTGGTATCGCGAGAGCGGGGATACCCGGCAAGCCGTGCGCGAATACTACGCCGTGTCGAAGGTCCTCCCCGGTTATTATTATCCCGTGATGCTCACCGGGGACGTTTACCGGGCGATGAAAAACGATTCGCTCGCGGAGGAAACCTACCACCGGGCGCTGGCGCTTCAGGCGTCTCCGTTTGTCCGCGCCCGGCTCGGCATGCTCTACTTCGACCAGGGAAAGACTCAAAAGTCTATCGACGAATTTGAAGGGGTGATTGCTGCCCGGGAAAGCGGCTCCGAAAAGGTGGAGGCGAAAGCTGCTGCGATTGCTTATTTTTACCTCGGTGTCTCGTACGGCCGGATCGGCAAGATGGAAAAGGCCAGGGAAAACCTGCAGTCCGCCCTCCGTCTCGACCCCCAGAATGCCGACGCGAAGAGAATTCTCGCCCAACTTCCCTGACCTTCGATGCCTCCCGCGAACAGCCCCATCAGGAATGTTTTTGCCACCCTCAAACGATGGTGGATGGCCTTCGCCGCCGCGCTTGGGTGGGTAAACACCCGGGTGATCCTTACGGTCGTCTACTTCACGCTGTTCGCCGTCGGCGCACTGGTTCTCCGTTTGCTCGGGAAGGACCTGCTTTCCCGGAAGTATCACACGGGCTCCACCTACTGGATCAAGAAGGAACGGACGGATGATTCCCTCGAACGCGCGAAGCATCAGTTCTAGAAGAGCCCGACAGTGAACATTCTCGGCATATCGTGCTACTACCACGACTCCGCGGCCGCGCTGATCCGCGACGGCCGGCTGGTCGCGGCCGCACAGGAGGAGCGCTTTACACGCCGAAAACACGATGCGGGCTTCCCCTCCCGTGCGATCGAGTACTGCCTCCGGGAAGGGGGAATCACGGCGGCGCAGGTCGACTATGTCGGGTTCTATGATAAACCTCTCGATAAATTCGACCGTATCCTGCAGACTTGCCTCGCGACATGGCCGGTCGGTTTTCCCTCGTTCATTATGGCGATGCCCGTCTGGATCAAGGAAAAGATGTGGGTACCGCACATGATCAGAAAGGAGCTCGAGTACGGGGGCCCGGTCCTTTTCGCGGAACACCATGTTTCGCACGCCGCGAGCGCCTTTCTTGTCTCTCCTTTTAAGGAAGCCGCGATCCTGACGATGGACGGCGTCGGTGAATGGGAAACCACGACCTACGGGATCGGCCGCGATAACGGGATCACTCTGATGGAATCGATCCATTTTCCACACTCCCTCGGCCTCCTCTATTCGGCGTTCACCTACTACCTCGGATTCAGGGTCAACAGCGCAGAATACAAAGTCATGGGTCTCGCGCCCTACGGGAACCCGGTCTATCGCGACCTCATCTTCGAGAACCTGATCGACCTCAAGGAGGACGGCAGTTTCCGGTTGAACATGGACTACTTCGTCTATGACCGGAAGCTCACGATGACCGGCGGCCGGTTCGAACGGCTCTTCGGACAACCCCGTCGGTCCCCCGAGTCTCCGCTTTCGCAGTTTCACAAGGACGTCGCCGCGAGCCTCCAGCAAATCACCGATGAGGTCGTCCTCCGTCTCGCGCGGCATGTTCACAAACAAACAGGGATGGACTACCTCTGCATGGCAGGAGGAGTGGCTCTCAACTGCGTTTCGAACAGCAAGATTCGCGGGCAGCTCCCTTTTAAGGACATCTTCATTCAGCCTGCGGCGGGAGATGCCGGAGGTGCGGTCGGTGTCGCTTTCTATATCTATAACACCGTGCTCGGGAACAAGCGTGAGTATCTCTGGAAGAACGCGTTCCTCGGCCCCTCATTTTCCCCCGAAGAAATCGAGCGGTTTCTCGTCGAACGCGGGATCGAATTTGAACGCCTGGAGCGATCGGAGCTTCTGCGCCGCGCGAGCCGGCTTCTGGCGGAACAAAAAGTGGTCGGATGGTTCCAGGGCCGAATGGAATTCGGCCCGCGGGCGCTCGGGAGCCGCAGCATCATCGCGGACGCCAGAAACCCGGAGAATTGGCAACGGGTGAACCTCAAGATCAAATACAGGGAAAGTTTCCGTCCGTTCGCCCCCGTGGTGCTGGAGGACCGGATGCCGGAGTACTTCGAGTCCGATCATCCGAGCCCGTATATGCTCTTCACGGCGCAGGTGCGGCCGGAGAAGCAAGCGGTCATCCCGGCCGTCACTCATGTCGACGGCTCTGCGCGCCTCCAGACGTTGACAAGGCAGGATCACGAGTTGTTTTATGATTTGATCGCGCAGTTCGACAAAGAGACGGGGTGCCCGGTGATCATCAACACCTCGTTCAACGTGCGGGGAGAGCCGATCGTCTGCACCCCGGATGACGCCTTCCGGTGCTTCATGGCCACGGAGATGGATTACCTTGCCCTCGGCCCGTTCCTCATCGACAAAGAGCGGATGAAGAGTACCGATCGCGAAGCGCAATTGTCGGGCATATTGCAACTCGATTAGGTATGTCATTCTGAGGAGCGAAGCGACGAAGAATCTTGCAGCGGGATTCTTCGCTTGGGATGACAAGAGAGGGTTTGCAACTCTCACCGAAACTCGGTATTATCCCTCAACGGCCGCCCGGACTATGAAATTCACCCATAATCTCGCCTCGCGACTCTCTATTTTCTCCGAGTTGTGGGCCTTCATGAGAACGAGGAAAAAATGGTGGCTCGGTCCGATCGTGGTGATCCTCGTTTTCCTGAGCCTGGTCATCGTGCTCACGGAAGGCTCCGCACTCGCCCCGTTCATCTATTCCCTTTTTTAGCTCTCCCACGGGAAGCGCCGATGGTTCCGGTCTATCCGGTCAGACTTGCCCGATGCTTGATCCTGTTCCTCCTTGCGTTCCAGGCAAACCTCCATTCCCAGTCTTATTCGGAACTCCTCAAGCAGATCGCCGCATCACCCGACTCGCTCGAACGGGCCCGGGTGATCGACCGGTACCTTTCCAGCCACCCTCCTCCCCTCGTTGAGGATTCACTTGTGCGCTTCTACTTCCGCGGGCCGGCAAGGCTCGTTGCGGTGCCGGGTGACTTCAACGGATGGAATCCCTCGGCGTCCCCGATGATGCGCATCGGGGGGACCGATCTATTTGTGCGGGAAGACACCATTCCCGTCGACGGCCGGGTGGAATATAAGCTCTGGGTTGACAGCGTGTGGATGCTCGACCCGGGGAATCCCCGCAAGGCGCAGGGAGGGTTCGGAGAAAACTCGGAGCTGCTCATGCCCGGGTATGGCTCCCCGCCGATCCTCTGGACGTCGGAGCGGAGACCTCTCGATACCCTCTCCCTCGGAAGCAGCTACCTGCACAGAACCTATCCGATCTATGTGTACACCCCGCCGGGCGCGTCCCCCGAGAAGGGTCTCCCCACAATCTACGTGACGGATGGAGGTGAGTACCTTTCGCTTGCCGGAATGGACAGGATCCTCGACCGGTTGATCTTGTCGAAAAGGATCCGGCCGGTCGTCGCGGTGTTTATCGATCCCAGGACCGATCCCCGGGATCCCTCGAGCAATAAGAGGATGACGGATTACGCCGCGAGCGATCCCTTTCTCGATTTCCTCGAGAAGGAGGTCTCCCCCGTCATCCGGGACAAATACCGGGTGTCGACAGACCCGGCGAACCGTCTGATCCTCGGTGCCTCGATGGGGGGGCTGATCTCGACCTATGCGGTCCTGCGGCGCGGCAGTTTTATCACAAAGAGCGCCTCGCAGTCACCCGCCTATCTGCAGGCGGATTCAGCGGTGATCAGGCTTCTCAAGGAGACAGACCGGGCGCGCGGAGACTTTTACATACAAACCGGCACGATCCATGACACCCGCGCCGAGGCCCTTTTGGTCAACCGGCTTTTAAGTTCGAAGGGGGCCCGGGTGGTTTATGAAGAGTATCACGAGGGCCACAACTGGACAAACTGGAGGAACAAGCTCGACAGGATACTCATCCACTTTTTTCCCTCCCCGTAGGCAGGCCTCCTCCGTCACCCTTTGACGCTCCCGAGCGTCAGGCCAGAGACCAGCCACTTGCTAAGCACCAGAAAGAGAATAACCACCGGCGTCATCACGATGAGCGATGCGGCTCCGTAGAGGCCCCATTCGGTCGACATGTTCGATTCGAACGACTTGAGGCCGAGGGGCAGCGTCCAGAGGGCGCTGTCCTGGAGGATCTGCGCCGCGACAAGGTACTCGGCCCACGCGGTCATGAACGAAAAGAGCCCGGTGATCACGAGGGCCGGGGCCGCGAGCGGCAGGATCACCCTCAGGAACGCCCCCGACTGCGTACACCCGTCGATCCGGGCGGCCTCCTCCAGGCTCGAGGGGATGGTGTCATAGTACCCCTTCATCGTCCAGATACAAAAGGGCAGCGCCGTCGCCGTGTAGGTGATGATCAGACCGAGGTAGGTGTTGATGAGTTTCAGATAAATCAGCATGATGTAAAGCGGGAGAAGAAGCATCGTCGCGGGGAACATCTGTGTAAGAAGGAGCGCCAGCATCCCCGCCTTCTTGCCGGCGAACGTGAATCGCGAGAAGGCGTAGCCCGCCATCGACGCGAGGCAGACTCCGGTCAACGTGACAGCCAGGGCGACGATGGTGCTGTTCAAGACCCACCTTAGGAAGGGTTGTTCGGTGAAGAGCGCGGCGTACCACTTGAGCGAAGCGCCGGCAGGGATGATCTCCAAGGACGTCGAAAGAAGCTTGTCGGCCGGGCGGAGCGAAACCGCGACGATCTGAAGCACGGGATAGACCGCGATCGCGACGAAGAGAATGAGGACGAGATGGGTCAACACCCTCCCAGCCAGTTTCTTTCTCCCTGCGGCGGAGGCCATTTTCAGTAGGCCCCTTCCGTGGCTTTCGAGCGCCGCAGGAACGTCAGGCTGAAGATCAGAAGGATGACGAATATGATCATCGAGAGCGCCGCCGCATATCCGTACCGGTAGAGATTGAATGCCGCCTTATAGACGAACGAAACAAGGATATGGGTCTTGTCCGAGGGCTCGCCGCTATTGCTCACGAGCCACACGATATTGAGGTTATTGAAGGTCCAGACGATCCCGAGGGTGATCGCAGGTATCATGACCGGACGGATGAGCGGCAACGTGACGCTTTTCAGCCGGTGAAACCACGTAGCTCCGTCGATCGCAGCGGCCTCATAGAGTTCGTGCGGGATGCTCTGGAGCGCGCCGAGGGCCACCACCATCATGAACGGAAATCCGAGCCAGACATTGGTGAGGATGCAAGCCAGGAATGCTTCCGTCGGGCTCTTCAGCCACTCCACGGCCGGCAGGTGCAGGTACTTCGTGATGATGAGATTGATCGACCCGTACTCATAATTGAACATCCCGCGCCACGTCAGAGCGACGATATACTGGGGAATCGCCCAGGGCAGGATGAGGAGTGTGCGGTAAACCGACCGCCCCCGTATTTTCTGGTTGAGCAAAAGCGCGAGCGAAACCCCGATCACGACATGGAACACGATGTTCACGGCCGTCCAGATGATCGTCTTGACGAACACGCCATAGAAATTCGGCTCGGTGGGCTCCGTAAAGACCTTCGCGTACTGGTTCAACCCCTCGAAGCGCCAGTCCTTGATGTGGCGGAGGTTCATGTTCGAGAACGAGATCACCACATTGTAAATGAACGGGTAGAACACCGCGCCCACCAGGATGAGGAAGGCGGGGACGACGAAGACGGCAATGAATATTTTCCGGCGGCGGTTATTCATTCATTTCCGCGATCTTTTGAAGGGCGAGGCGCTGCATGTCGCGCGCCGCCTGTTCGGGAGTCTTTGCCCCGCCGAGCACCGCCTGATAGCTCGGACGCATCGCGTCCCAGATCGCCCGGAGCTCAGGGACCACCGGCATCGGCCTGCCGAGCTCTATCTGCCTCTCGGAATTAATGAGGATCTCGTCGTCTCTGATAAACGGGTCGGTGTAGAGGGCTTTCCAGGTGGGCATCGTCTCCAGGGCCTTCGCAGTTTGCAGTTGATTCTCCGGACCGAGTATAAAGCGAAGGAATTGGGCCACCAACGGAACCTTCTCCGGGGGGACGTTTGAGTTGATGGAATATCCCTTCGGGGAGACCATCGGCGCGCACCAGAGCCCGGTCCGGGTGATTCTCGGGAGCGGCGCGACACCGATATCGATGCCTGCCTTGCGGTAGCCGGACCACGACCAGTCGCCGTTGACGATCATCGCCGCCTTCCCGTCCTTGAAAAGAGCGTCGGCGATATTGTAGTCGGCCTCAGGCGGGATAATCCGGTAGGTGTCGCGCAACTCCTTGATGAATTGCAACCCCCCGATTGTTCCGGGGTTATCAAGCGCCGGATTCCCCTGGTCGTCCATGATCCAGCCGCCGAACCCCGTCATGAACGGGATAAAGAAAAAAGGCTCCGTATAATTCCAGGTGAGCGCATATTGATCAATCTTACCGTCCCCGTCCGTGTCGAGAGTCAATTTCCTCCCCAGCGCTATCAACTCCTCGTCGGTCCGGGGCGGTTCTTTGACAAGCCTCTTGTTATAGACCAGTGTGAGGTGGTTCCCGAGCTTGTCGGCGACCTGGTATAAATGGCCTTTATACCAGGTCAACCCCTTCGGATTGAATGCCTGAAGCAAGGTAGTATCGAAGAGCGGCTCCAGAGGCCTGATAATATCCATCACTTGAAACGGGCCGACCTGATCCGAGGGTCCGTAGACGAGATCGGGTCCCTGCCCCGCGATCGCCGCGATGATAAATCCAGACCTCAGTTCCTCTGTTTCCTTATAGATGGCCTCCACGCGGATGTCCGGGTGAAGCGTCATGAATTGCCGTATCTGATCTTCGAGAATCAGCCGCTCGTCTACTCGCATCTGGTGCCAGATGACGATCCGGTTCGGATCCTCCCTCATCGCGCAGGAAAGTCCCAGGAAAAGGATCAACCCGCTCAGTATGCCAGAAAGCCTCATAATTCCACCAGTATGACCTGTCCGGGTTCCAGATTGGCCTTCAGAGACCCGTCACGGTGGATCAGCATCTCGCCGGACAAGAGGTCGATCGGTGCCGGGCTGCCGGGAGGCAATGTCAGTGAAAAGGGCTGAGACAGGCGCATGTCCGGATTGGCTGCCACACAAAGCTGATGCTTAACTTGAGGTGAATGGCGTAAGAAACAAACAATAGAGGAGTTATCGGTGTCCACATACCTAAAGGATCCGGGAGAATGGTCCACGACAAGATCGCGGTACTTGGCCCTTATAGCCGAGACTCTCCTGACCCAGTCCGTCATTTCGTCCCGGCTCGTCCAATCGTAGGCGAATTGGCTAAAAAGTGGGAGCGAGGCAGATGGGTAATTTTTCAGATCCTTGCTGGTGAAATCGAGCCCCGTATTGACAGGGAATTTTTCACCAAGCTCGAACCCTGAGTGGATAAAAGGAATGGCGGGAATAAAGTTGGAAATTGCCCATGCAAACCTGGAATAAGCCATTCCACCCTCCCTCATGGCCGCCCTCGGTGTATTATGGCTTTCGGGAGTGGCGAAAAAGGGAATCGGATAACCCTCGAGCGCGAACCGCCTCAACAGGCTTATTAACTTATCGGGGTGATGCAAATCGCTCCAGACGTATCCGATCACCGCGCTATACCCCTCCTCCACACTTTTCGCATCGACAGAGAAGTTCTCATCCCAAAAGGCAAAATCAGGATCGATTGCACGGGCCCTGCTTATCATCTCCTTCTTGAGTTGCATTGGGAGGGCGTGCCCCATATCGATCATGACGCCGTCGATCCCAAAATTCTGCTGGTAATAGGGAATGATATCGGCTACCTTCTTCCAGAGCGGCTTATTGATATTCTCTTCGCTTGCCAGCCTGGAATCGTACATGCGGATGGTGTTGTAAGCGATGTAGTTAAAATCCGGATGCTCGTACATCTTGAGGAACGTGACATCGCCCCAGGGGGGCTGCCCGTCGTCCGGGGGCCAGTCGGCGAATGCTCCCGGAATGCGGACGGTCGCGTGCTCCGGGAGCACGCCCAGATACCTCCCCCCCTTCAGCTTGATGGAAGATTTGGCCGGCGGTATTGTGAACAGCTCAAGGAACTCCTTGTGGGGAGGCGGAAGTGACCCGAACCTCTCCTCCTCGACTGCCTTCAGAATCTCCCCCATCTCTTCTTTCGTAAAGAGCGGGGGGCCGTATGCGGACTCGTCCGCCGACCCCGGGGGCCGGTCCCTTACCTCCGCCTTGATCCAGTAGAACCACTCCGGATGCTCCTTCACCCAGTCGCCGTCCTTTGCAGAGGTCCGGAAGACGAATTCGACGACGACCCGGATTCCGAGATGGTGGGCGGCTTCCACGAACGCCTTGAATTCCTCCTCCGGCCCGAGGCCAAGATTCGGCTCGCCAAGATTACGGTCGAGCTCGTAGGGATTCTTGATCGCATAGGGGGAGCCGAGCGTCCCTTTGTTCCCGTCGGAACCGATCGATGTGATCGGCAGCAGGTGGACGACGTTTGCACCGAGTGATTTCACATAAGGGAGAAGGGCGATGGCTTTCAGGAATGTGCCGGTCTCCTTCCAACCGGAGGAGTTCGAGGGGAGATCGAGCTTTCCGTTCTGATCATGATCGAACGCGCAGGTGCTCCGGACAAACATATTATAGATTACGGCATCCCGCGACCACTCTCCCCGTGGAGAGCCGGCGATCGGGGACCGGGGTTCCCTTTCGATCCGTCCGAGCGCTTCGTCAAAAAATTCAAAGGGGTCGACTTGAAGAGTACCGCCCCCCGATTTCGCCGGGTTCGCCGGGTTCGGCGAATTCGATAGCGACCAGAGCGACGGGATGGCATAGCTCCCTTTTACGGCTGCCTTCCGGCTCGCGGAGTTCAGTCGTTTCCGGATGTTCGTGAGGTGTTGGAGCGGCATTTCGGACAGGCGGCTCTACTTCTACCGGATTAACAGCATTTTCCGGACATCCTGGAACCATCCTGTCGAGAATCTGTAGAAGTAGATGCCGCTCCCCGCCTCCCCCGACCGCGACGCGTCCCAGGTGGCGCTATAGCGCCCCGGCTGGCGGAAACCCTCGAACAACGTCGCCACGTTCCTGCCGAGGAGATCATAGACTTTGAGCGAGACGGGCCCGCCTCTGGCGACGGTATATTCGATCGTGGTCGCGGGGTTGAAGGGGTTCGGATAATTCTGCGCAAGCGAGAACTTCGAGGGGAGTACGGAGAGAGGATCCTTCACTCCCAGCACCGCGGGAAGCGCCAGCGAATAGGTGCTCTCGGCCAGCACCAGCACTGATGATCCGAAGGGCGGCAGGGCGACAGAAAGCGACGCGCTACCCGAAGCGAATACCACCGTGTAGACGGTATCGTTGTAGAGATCGCTTGCGTGATACGCCAAACCGTTCTGAACCCCGCCGGTGAAATCGACATTTGGCGACCCGGAGCCCGAGAGCGACACGGAGACCGTATGGGCGCTCGAGTCGAAGTTGGCGAGGATGATCCCGTTCAGGTCGTTGAGCGGACGGGTGTACGCAAGGAGGCGGGAGTCGCCGGTCGGAAGGTTGATCTGGCGTTGCGACCAGAAGGGCGGAAATTGCTTCCTGATCTGGGCAAGTTTCTGATAGTGCGGCAGCAGAAGCGTGCGGGCTGCGCTGTTCCAGTCGATCACTCCCCGCCTGCGCTGGTCGTAATCCGGAATGCCCGCGCCCCAGCCGACTTCCTCTCCCGAATAGACGAGCGGTAACCCCACGGAGAGGAGCACGGTCGTCGAAACCGGCATGGTTTTCGGCGCGCTCTGGTATTGCCAGATGATCCTCTCCTCGTCATGATTCTCCAAAAAGCGCATGAAGTAAGCGTTGGGGCCCGGCAGAAAGCCCATCGATGAGCCTCCGAAGTTCAAAAGATAGTTGTTTAACGAGCCTGTCTGCGGAGACGGCGTATAGAGGAATTGAATCCCGTTGTGGAAGAGGTTCCAGTCGTAGGCCGCGTCGAGGCCTCCCCCCCGGTCCCCGAACTTCGTCTCGGTCCCGACACCCGTCGCATTATCCTCGCCGAGGAGCAGGATGTCCGGCTTGATGTGTTTCAGCGCGACCCGCAGCGGGTGTCCCATTTCATTCTCTCCGCCGTTCCCGTTGTTCGACCGGAACGTGGGTCCCCAGTAGACGTCGAGGCGGTACCCGTCGAGCCCCATTTCCCTGACCCACCACCGGTAGACGCCGATCATATAACTCCGGGCGTCGATATCAGTCCAGTTGTAATTCAAAATCTCTCCTCCGAAGGCGCTGTAATAGACGAAAACCGAATCGGGGGTGAGGCTTTCGGAGATGTAGGGATGGTAATTCGGGTTGGTGATGAGCTGGTGCTGGTAGAATCCCCAGTAGGGCGAATTCTGCCGAAAGGACCGTACGCTCGAGACAAAAGGGTGATGCGTGCTCGTGTGATTCGGCGTCACGTCAAGGATGACTTTCAGGCCGAGCTGGTGCGCATGATCGACAAAATTCTTGAAATCGGCATTCGTGCCGTACTCGGGAGCGACCTTGTAAAAATCGATGATGTCGTACCCCGGCCCCGGGCCGTTGTTGATCGGAAACGCATTGTCCATCACCGGCATGACCCAGATGATGTTGTACCCCATGCTCGCGATGAAGTCGAGCTTCGGCAGGGCGGCGTTGATGGTCCCCTGGGGGGTCGCGGACTTGAAGAAGAACTCGTAGAGCCGCCCCTGCTTCACCCACGCGGGATTGCTCGCGAGGCTCGGAACGGTCATCGCGCCCGACGGGTCGATCGTAAAATAATTGCGCGTCGTATCGCGGTTTCCCCCGGGGTCGGCGGCGATGAGATTGAAATAGTATTCCCCCGGGAGAGCCGGCGGGGGTATCCCGATGATGGAAGAAACAGACCCATCCACTCCCGGAGTCGCCGACGGGTTGGCGGGATCCGCGCTCCAGAGGTAGGAGAGCTGGCCCGACTCGCCTGAATCGGGATCGCTGCTCGACGTTGCCTTGAGGCGCACCTGCCCCAGGCTCGTGTCGAAGGTGATCGCCGCGAGGGGGGAATGGTTGACAATCCTCTGGATCTGAACCGGGTAGGAAGCTTTGGAGATTCCGGCCGAATCTGCCAGGGCGACAAAGGTATTCGTCCCTTCGGCGAGAGGGGCGGCGAATGTGAACGCTCCGCCCGCGGCGGCGACCGCGAATGTGTCCGTGGAATTCCTTACGATGAGGATCGAGGTGTCCGAGACGTCGCCCACCAAACCGTTCAGCGTCCATGCCGGTTTCAGCGTCGAGAAGGGCGACTGGTTGAGAAGCCTCACAAACCCTCCCTGCGTCTCGAATGTCACCGTGTCGGCGTTCGCTCCGGCGGTCAGGATCAGGAGATGGCTTCCGTTCGGCAAGGGGGGCGGAATAAATGTAAACTGCCTGGTGCCGAAATTATAGAACTGGCCGAGCCCCGGGTAGGAGATGCCGTCAATCTCGAGCGCGAGGAGCGAGGTATCCACGACGCTCCCAACTGTTGGAAAAATATAGGCGGAGACCGTTGGCGTGGAGGTCGTGACGAGGGGCAACCGCTGGTTGGGGAGCAACTGATAGATGGTCGGATCCTTCACGTAGAGGAAGGAATTATCGTTATCCGCCGTGTTGACGTGATGGTTGAGGGGGTCGCTGGGCCACGGGGAGGCGCCGTTATAGTAGAACTTGTATTGCCAGGCGCCTGCGATCCCGCCCGGCGCAGGATTGCCGCCGACCGCCAGCCGTGCGTTTCTGATCCAGAGCGTTCCCCCCTGATACGACATCGGCCAGGCGGCGTTGTTCCATCCGTTAAACTCTCCCGGAACGGAAATTCCGCCCGGAAACCCCGCGATATTGAAACGAAAGGTCACGTCCACGCTGTCTGCGCAGATGGCCCGGGTGACGACGCCTGCCAGCAGGAGGGCGATCCACTTCATTCATTCGGCCGAGCTTGAGAACAGGATAACTCCCGACCGGGCCGGGACGACGACGCTGTCGGCGGGTGGGATCCTCGTGCCTGTCAGAAGATTCCTCCAGCCGTCCGGAGGCAACCGCACCCCCGTAAGAGGAGCCTTCGCGTCGCGCGAACCGTTATTCAGGAATACCAGCGCGCGCTCGGACCCGTCTTCGCGCGCATATCCGATCAGCTTGCCCGCGTCATCCGCCAGGACGGTCTTGTAGGAGCCGCGCCGGAAGAGACGGTGGTCGTTTCGGATCTTCACGAGCTTCTGGTACCACGTCCAGAGATCGAGGTTCCATTTCGTCGAATCCCACTCCATCGTGTGGCGGCAGTCCGGGTCTTTTCCCCCTTGCATGCCGATCTCGTCGCCGTAGTAAATCATGGGAGCGCCGACGTACGTCATCTGGGCCAGGACCGCCAGCTTCACCTTCTCCGCATCCCCCCCGCTGAGCGTCATGAACCGCTCGGTATCGTGACTGCCGATGAGGTTTTGGAGAACATAGTCCACCCGGCCCGGGTACGCGTTGCGCTGGGCGGTGAGGGTTGAATCGAACTGGGTGGCGGTCTGGTTTCCCAGCGCGATAAAGCCGACGCAGCCCCCCCGGAACCGGTAATTCATGACCGCGTCGAACTGGTCACCCTGAAGCCAGGGTGTGGCATCATCCCAGATCTCGCCAACGATATAGGCCTCCGGATTCTCGGCCTTCACGAGCTTTCTCCACTCGATCCAGAATTCGTGGGGAATCTCATTCGGCACGTCGAGGCGCCATCCGTCCAGGCCCGCTTTCATCCAATGCGTCGTTGCGTCGAACAGATACTTCCGGACCTCCGGATTGCCGGTCATCAGTTTCGGAAGGTCACCGAGGCCCCACCACGCCTCGTAGTTGGGCTTCTCGGGGGGACCCACGGGGAAGCTGTGAACGTCATACCACTTGAGATAGGGGGATTTCGCTTCATTCTTCTTGATATCTTCGAATGCAAAGAAATGGACGCCCGTATGATTGAACACGCCGTCGATAATGATGTGCATGCCCCTTCTATGGCATTCCCCGACCAGGCGTTGGAAAACGGCATCGTCGCCGAAATTGTGGTCGATCTTGAGATAATCCGAGGTGTGATACTTGTGGTTGGAGGGCGACTCGAAAATCGGGTTGAGATAGAGGGCGTTCACTCCCAAACGCTGAAGGTAATCGAGATGATCGATGATGCCCTGAAGGTCCCCTCCGAAGAAATTACGGGGCTCCGGCTTTCCTCCCCACTTTTCGACGCCGGGAGGGTCGTTGGACGTGTCACCGTTGGCGAACCGCTCAGGGAAAATCTGATACCAGATCGCGTCCTCCGCCCAGTCCGGGACGACAGGCTGGGCTAACGCCCGTGCGGAAACCGAGACGAGAAGGGTAGCCAGAATCGGGAGCAGGGCAAAATATGGGAACGCAGGTTTATGATTCGCAGGGGATGGAGCCGGTGGGATCATCATGTCGTTCGGGCAAGAATGTGCTCTCAACAACCTCTTGCCCTAAAGTAGAAAAAACGGGTTGCAAATGCAACTCGGGAGATCCCATCTCGTTCCCACGCTCCGCGTGGAAACGAGACCGCAGCCTGAAGGCTGCGGCTACCAAGAAACGACCGAAGAGGAAACGGTGACCGCGACCAAGAGACGACCGGAGAGGAATCGGTAGCCGCAAGCTTCAGCTTGCGGGTTTTTCCGGGATTGCCCTCTTTCCTCGTTCCCACGCTCCGCGTGGAAACGAGACCGCAGCCTGAAGGCTGCGGCTACCAAGAGCGGCGTTTTCCGGGATTGCCGTGTTTGAAATATCGGACCAAGCACGTATATTCTGAATGAAATCACGAGTTAGCAGAGTATAGTCCTCTTGAAGAAGGCCTCCCCGATTGCAACAGCATCGTAAGAAAGAGCTCTCCCGCCGGCCAACCGGCCGGCCCAGGGCCGGCTTTCTCACCGTCACCATTCTCCTCCCCTTCCTGCTCCTTGCCGCGCTCGAAGGCGTGCTTCGCCTTACCCACTACGGGCCCGATCTCTCTCTCTTCGCCTCTGAGCAGGTCGGGGGGAGGTCGTACCTGGTGATGAATCCGGACGTAAAGGACCGGTATTTCTCCCATGTAGAGTTCAGCCCGAACACCTCTCCCGATTACTTCACAATCCCGAAGGCGGCCAATACGTTCCGCATCTTCTGTTTGGGCGGATCGACCACGGTGGGATATCCCTACGGGTATGTCGGGTCTTTTTCCACCTTCCTGCGAGACAGGCTCCGGGCGCTCTTCCCGGAACGGCGGATCGAGGTCATTAACCTCGGGTTGACTGCGACCAACAGCTTCACGGTGAACGACATCGCAGGCGAACTGCCCGCCTACGAGCCGGATCTCCTGATCGTTTATGACGGACACAATGAATTCTATGGAGCCCTCGGCATCGCTTCCCACGAATCTGCCGGCAGCGCGCGCTGGCTGACCCGGGCTTATCTTAAGCTGATCCATGTTCGCTCGTTCCTCCTCCTCCGGAATGGTGTGAGATGGGTCTCAAGGCTCTTTTCCGCCGGCATCGTTCCCGACCGGGGCGGCACAATGATGGAACGGCTCGCCCGCGACCAGTATATCGCCTACGGCAGCAAATCCTATCGCGCGTGCCTGTCGAATTTCGGGGAAAATCTCCGGGAGCTCGCATCCCTGTGCGCGGAGCAGAAGATCCCTCTCCTGTTGAGTTCCCAGGCTTCAAACCTGCGGGACCGCCCTCCGTTCGTTTCCGGACGCCGGGATGAACTCGGCGACGCGGATCGGGCCGCGTTGGATGAATCGATCCGCGCGGGCCGGGACCTCCGCAAGCGGGGGGAATTCGACTCGGCCCTCTCCTTCTTCCGGCGGGCGGTCCGGATCGACTCCCTTCACGCAGACGTCCACTATGAGATTGCGCGGTGCCTCGACACACTCGGCAGAAAGCCCGAAGCGCGGCGCGAATATCTTCAGGCGCGGGACTATGACGAATTGAGGTTCAGAACGAGCGGCGATTTTAACGAGGCGATCCGCGGCGCCTGCAGGGATGGGAGTGCGCGCTTCGTAGACATCGAGATGTCGCTGACCGGGCAATCACCCGACTCCCTCCTCGGAAACAACCTGATGCTCGAACATCTTCACCCCAACCTCAGGGGTTATTTCCTGATGGCCAAGGAGTACGCCCGCTCCATGCGGGACGAAGGAATGCTGGCTTCGAGGGAGGAATGGGAGAAGCGGGACACGCTTGGCGACGAGGAACTCTTCCGAAACTGGGCCGGGACAGACCTCGACCTCCGGTGTGCGGCGCGGAGGATCGAGTCCCTGACATCCTCCTGGCCTTTTACAGGAGCCTCCCTCGCACCCTCTTCCCCCCATGGGAAAGCTGCGATCGACCGCATCGTCGACGGGATCGCCGGGGGAAACTCGACGTGGGAGCAAGGACACGTGGCGGCGGCCCGGTACTACGAATCGACCGGCCACACCGGCGAGGCGGAGCGGGAATACGGCGCGCTGATGAACCAGCTTCCGTACAACGTTTCCGCATACCTTATCGTCGGGCAGCTCTATCTCAGGACAAATCAAAACGGAAAAGCGTACGGGATACTCCGGAAGTCGCTCGAGATCGAACCCACGCGGTACGCCTCTCTTGCGCTCGGGACGATTGACATCAACGAACAGCGTCCGGACTCGGCGATCCCGATGCTCGAGCAGGCGGTGGGGCTCAGCCAGTCTGCGGCGGAGCGCGCCGAGTCGGGAACGACCCTGGCGATCGCCTATTCCCGGAACGGAATGAAGGACCGGGCGGTCGAAGAGCTGAAAACGATTCTCGCCGGGAATCCGCGCTACGGCCCTGCGGCAAAACTCCTGGCGCAGATCGAGCGCCCGGCGGGCGGAAAATAAAAGGCGCGGTGAGTGCCCGGGATCCGGGCTTCCACCGCGCCAACCAATGCCGCTACGCTCTGCATCCGCGACCCCCTTCGCGGGGGGGGGGCCGGGCGAATGCCTACCGGACGAGCAACGCCTTCTTCACATCCAGGAACCTGCCAGCCTGCAGTTTGTAGAAATAGACTCCTGAAGGAAGCTTATTCGCCTCGAAGAGCGAGACGTAATTCCCTGCCGGTTGATCCTGATTGACGAGCGTCGCCATCTCCTGCCCCAGAAGGTTGTACACCCTGAGAGAAACATGGGCGCGCTCCGGAAGAGCATACCGGATCTGGGTCGCAGGGTTGAACGGATTCGGATAGTTCTGGAACAGCCGGTAAGCCACAGGCCGCCCCGGAGCTTTATCAGGGCTCACCCCGTTGATGATGTCGAAGGGGGGCGTCTCATGCTCCAGCGGCGTGGCTTTCTGCCAATCGTCGACCGGGGCGGAATAATTCCTCGGCCAGGTCGTGGCGGTTCCGGCGATTTTCGATATTCTCGAATTCTTTCCGAACGCGAGCGGCTGGATAAACCGGGAGATGAAGAGATTCTGGTTCCCCAATCCGCCACCCTGATCCACCACAAATCCTCCGGGCTGCACATACCGGTAAGTGTATTGCAGGTTATAGTGCGCCGGGCCGATGATATCGAAGGACACGGTGTACATCGTGTCTGACGGCGACGAATGGGACATGTCGAGCGTCTGGGGGAAGGTCCCCTGGATCTTCTGCTGGGCAGCACGCGAGAGCGCGTCCTGGAACACCAATCGTACGGTATCGGTCGCCGGGTCGAGCGGGGTGAGGTAGTGCGTCGCGGGACCCATGTTGGCCGTGACCGTCACCGTCACTGTGTCGCCCGCGGCGATCTCCCCTTTGGGATTGATGTCGCTGAAGTAGGCGAGGTCTGTTGTGATCTCCCCGCCGTTTCCGATATTGATAAGCCGGTTCCCGTCCCCTCTCGTCGCGGGATGATCGTAGGCCATGCCGTCTCTGGTCGCATTGCTATATCCCGGAAAACGGATGGCAGCTTCCGCCGAATCGAATTGCATGAAATACTTGAAGCCGATATCCGCAGAGGGCGAGCCGTCGGCAGGGTAGGTCGTCTGATAGAGGCCCGGGTTGATGAAACTCTGATCCATCTTCGATCCACCCCAGCCGTTGAAGGGTCCCCGGACCTGCATGGTGTCGCCGAGGTCGGGCCGGAACCAGCCCAGATCTTCATAGGTCGTCATGTCGACCTGCCAGAGGATGCTGGCGGTCACCTGAAGGTTCACGGTTGAGTCGTAGTCGAAATAAGCGACCGGCACGGTCCCGCCGCCGGTGGGAACGTTATATTGCCTGTTGTCACCGCTTTCCCAATCGAGGCCGCCCCGCGGAGTTTTCAGGAATTTGTACTGGACGGTCGTATTCTCGAAGATAACGTTATCGGCTATCGTTTTCGTGTAGATGCTGTCCTGGTTCGGGTCGGTGAGCGTGTCGGTGGAACTCCCCCAGTTATTGAAACTGCCGGCGACCCGCACAATGTCGCCGCTGCCGGGCAGGAACGTTCCTTCGAGCATCTTGATCTTCATGTTCACCTGGAAGGTGACGGGCGCCGATACCGGAGGCGTATAGACCGAGTCGTTGTCGAAATAGGCCTCAGGCACGGTGCCCCCTCCCGGCGGAACGTTATACTGTCTGTTGTCGCCGCTCTCCCAATCGAGGCCGCCCCGCAGCGTTTTCAGGAACTTGTATTGCACGGTCGTGTTCTCGAAGATGGTATTGTTGACCGTTTTCGTGTAGACGCTATCGTGGTCAGGGTCGGAGAGTGTGTCGGTGGAGTTCCCCCAGTCATTGAAACTGCCTGCGACCCGCACAATGTCGCCGCTGCCGGGCTGGAACGTCCCTTCGAGCATCTTGATCTTCATGTTCACCTGGAAGGTGACAGGCACAGGGACCGGAGGCGTGTACACCGAATCGTAGTCGAAATACTCGACCGAGAGAGTATCGTTCGAAGTTGCTATCACATGGAGGCGATTGTTTCCGCCTTCCCAATCGATGCCCCCCCGCAACGTCTTCCAGAATTTATATTGGATGGTGTCTCCAAGGATCAAGGGAAGCGCAACGGTCTTGCTATAGACGCTATCCCCGTCGGGATCCTTCAATGTGTCGACCGCGGAAGTCCAGTTGTTAAACGATCCGTTCACGCTCACAATATCGCCCGAGCCGGGCTGAAACGTTCCCTCTAGCATCTTGATGTTCATCCTCACCTGAAACGTCACACTCACACCGCCTGCCTGCGCGACGGACATTGCGAGCAACGCGATGCCGATCGCGGTACTAACACGCAGTAACAATCTATTCTTCATCTATCGCTACTCCCGGTTGTGGATTGAACGAGGTGGACTAATTTGTTGACAAACTGAGTAAAGCAAGGATTCCTGATCTACCCCTCCTAATTTGCGGGGAAAAGTATCAAAATAATATGCCAAGTGCAAATTTATGCACATTTTCGAGCAAACCGAACCTTTGGAAGGCGTAATCGAATCTCAGGGTTAAAGTATTGTCAATATTGTACTTAATACCGCCTCCGAACGTATACTGCTCCTCGCTGTCACGCTGACCGAGGGCCATATACCCGGCCCGGAGGGCAAGGATGTTCTGAATTCCCGTGAATTCGGTCCCCACACTGATGCTCTCTGAATTATCGTTCGGGTGGACTGCATCGACAACGATGGTGAGGTGTCTCTCTTCGGAAACGATCGGTTCGTACGCGAGGCCGATCCGGAGGACGAGCGGGAGGTCGAAATTATCGGTCCCGAGGTTTGCCGTCACGTTCGAATTGTTTCCGGCGTTCGGGGAGATATCCTTCAGGACCAGCAGGTCATCCCCGTGCATCTGGAGCTTCGAGCCGAAATTCGAGATTCCCGCGCCGAATTTCAATCCCGAAAACGGCGTGACAAACAGTGTCCCGACATCCACCGCAATATCGGTGGCGCTTGTGTTCCAGATGTGCTCGTTGACATACTTGACCGATCCCCCGATCGAGAACCATTCGGTGAGATTCTGGGCATAGGAAGCCCCAACGGCAAAACTGCCGGCCGAAAAGGTCTCCCCCGTCCCCTCCGGCTGCTCTTCGGTGGTCCGCTCCATGTCGGCCATCGTCAGGGAGGTGAAGTTGATACCGACGGTTCCAAGACCGGAAACCGGCACCACGACCCCGCCGTAATTGAAGGCCATGCCGGCGATCCAGCCGGAGTGGGTGAAGAGCGCCTCCGGTTGCGAAAGGCGCGCCATCCCGGCCGGGTTCCAAAACATCGCCGAGGCGTCATTCGCGACCGCGACGAATGCCCCGCCCATTCCGACGGCGCGGGCGCCCACCGGGATGCTCAGGAATTTTCCCCCCGTGGTCCCCACCTTGGTCACTTCCTGCGACGCTGCGATCGAACACGCGGCCAGGAGGAACAAGGCTACTCCCTGAAAAATCTTTTCCTTCCGTTTCACACCGGTCTCCTTTTCGGTTCGGTTTGTCTCCGTGCGGTCCATGCTGGCGCTCATTTGATCACCGCAAACTTTCCCACTTTCTCCCCGATCCCGGGCGCGTCGACATGATAGATATAGACGCCATAGGCGGCGCTCAGGTTGTCGCGTGTGAGCAGGTTCCATTCGGCGGATCCGTCGAGGAGAGTGCTATGGTGGGGGATCGCCACCACCAGCTCGCCGCTGACGGTATAAATGCGGATCGTGCACTCCTGCGGGAGATGGTTGAAATGGATCGAACGCGGCCCGCGCCCCGTTGAGTAGGGGTTGCGCTCCTCCCATGTCGCGGCTGCGATGTAGGGGTTCGGGACCACTTTGATCCGGTCAAGATCGCTCTTCGCTTTCGCCTCGCTGACGGTCTGGGCGGTGGTTTTGAATTCGAACACATCCCCGGACCTGAAGAGCTTCGAGAGGACGATGTTCAGCGTGTCTCCGCTCTGCGGGCGGCCGCGGACCGAATCGAAGATCGCCGTCACGTCGTACGTGACGATCAGGGAGTCGCGGAGGTCCCGCTCCAGGAACACGATGATGTCGCTCGCGGTCTTGTTCGGAAGGAGCACGTTCCGGTGCGCGCTGAAAACGCCCGGACCGCCGCTCGTATCCTGTTCGAGAAACGCGAAATCGATTTCCTTATTCTGGCTGACGTTGAAGACTTTGAAATTGACCGGCCGCGCGGGGGGTGTGACGTTCCCCGGCCGGATGATCGTAAATTGGGTGGATGTCCCGAAGCCCGGCGGACCGAAGACGATCTTATAGTCGGTCGGCCGCTGCTGCCCCACGACCTGCCCTCCCTTCCACTGCCTGAAATCATAGTCCCAGATCCCGTTTCTGCTCCAGCCCGACAACGATCTGTTCAATCCGAAGAATTTTTCGTTCCGGGGCAGGAGCCGGAACCCGTCGGTCAACGGCTGTTCCAGCGTGTCTGCGAGCGCGCGGCTCCTGTCGATCAGCGTGTCGAAGGCGTTCGGATTCGTCACGTCGGCGAGCGTGAAATTCTTGGTCCGGAACGTATCCGGAGCGGTTCCGACGCCGGGAGAGACCGTATCCTCGAAGGTGACGTGGTAGGTGTGATGATCGCGAATCCGCGTGGGGTCCACGATCAGGTAACCGATTTTTCCCGTGGTGCTCCCTGCGATCAATTCCAGCGCGGTGACGTTGGGGGGCAAATAGCCCCCGACCGGCGCGTTGGGAGTCACAATGGCCACGGAAGAACCGAGTTCCGTCACCTTTCCCGTCACGTTGTCGACGCTGATCTTCAGATTGCTCTCGGCCGGGATGATCTCAAGCGGAGTATACCCCTGGTCATACGCCCGGATCGCATAGTAGTACTTTTGGCCGTTCTGCACGGACGTATCGGTCCAGTTGTGGGGAATCCCCGTTTCGTCGCCGAGGAAAAATTGAACCCCGTTGAACGCGATCGAATCGTACCCCTTGATCCCGTCCTTCAGGTCAAATTGGGCGATCGGCTTCAACCAGGGCGCCGGATTTCCCTCGGCGTCGGTGATCACCCTCGCGTCCTCGAACGCCGGATCGGTCGCCCGGTAGATGCGGTACCCCTCGAAGTCGTGCGGGGGCGCGCCGGGGATTCCCGCCAGGAACCTGTCGAAGGAGCCCTCCGCCTTGCTGTCCCAGTAGAGCGTCACCCGATGGTCACCCGGGACGGCGGTGAGAGTCGGCTCGAGCGGGGCCTGCGCGAACTTGTAGTTTTGCTGGTATGCGAGCTGCGCGAATTTCCGTTTCCGCAACGCGTCGGCCTTCGCGCCGGTCACATTGGGGTTTCCGGCCCGAACCGCATTTCCGAAAACGACAGCGTAGGAGATGCGTTCGATCTGACCCGCCCTCAAGGGAAAGAGACCCGACGAGACGAAGAGATCATAATCGCCGCTGCCGATCAACGCCGGGTTGACGAAGCTTCCGGGGATCATGAACGACGCCCAGAAGAATGCGTCGGGCGTCGTGCTGAAGTTAATCGCACCCGCCGAGAGATACTGCACGTTCGTCAATCCGATCTGGTCGGCCTCCTTGATGTCCGTCTTGTCGATGCTCGGTTCGCCGGGGAACGGGGTCCCGACCCCGGATGTCGGCCTGCCGTCCCCTTCTCCGAAGTCGTGCGTGCCGGCCACTCCATCGAGCCCCACATCGTCGGTGAGCGGATTCCAATCGCCGTCGTTGTCGATGCCGTCGTTCCTCGACTCGTCGACCATCTCGTCGATCCCCTCGTCGACGCCCACGTCCCGCAGGAGGTCCTTGTTCAGGTATTTCCTGCCGAGATCGGCGCTCGTCACATCGTAGAGGATGACGTTCGTCCCGGGCACCCGGTACCTGTGAAACGGATCGGCCGACGCCGAATCGACCATCCCCTGCGTCACGACCGGCAGGGTGCCGTATGAGTTTCCGTCGTTATCGATGTTGTCCCTGAACTTTTTCCCAAGGTCCTCGGGCCCGACATCGAGGAGCCCGAAAATTGGCTTCCCGCCGGAACCCCTGGCCAGAGGGTCCGACTCCGGGTTCGGAGGCCAGCGCCGCCAATTATAGACCTTGGGCGGATTCTGGGATGAATCGATCCACTGATCCGTGGCGGCTTCGTCGATCATCTGCTGCGTGACCGTGGGGCTCAGCGCCTCGCCGTTTCCGTTATTGTCGATCCCGTCCGCGAAGGTCACGGCAGCCTGATGCCCGAACGCGATGTAGGTGGAATCTTCGTCGACCAGCCCGTCGTGGTTGTTGTCGATCCCGTCTCCGGGCACTTCTCCGTCGAGCATCGCACCCGTCACCGGCGGGCCTCCGCCGGTCTCGGGATTCTCCGGACTGTCGCCGTCGTTGTCGATCCGGTCTTCCGCGTTGCCGGGGGTTTCAAGATAGAGCGTCGCCGCGGCCCCCACGAACACCCCCTGGAACGCCGGGTTCGAGCTGACGCCGTCGGCGTCGAGCGAAAATGCGATGTCGAGGATCAGGTCGAAATCGGGCGTGTCGTCCTGGGAATCACCGTCGCCTCCCACAAAATCGGCAAGCCAGATCGACATCGCCGCCTTGTTGATGTCCTTCGTCCCGTCGTTCTTCACCTCCTGGATGAAGAAGACCGCGTCCGAAACGGAAACCTGTGACCACTCCATCACACGGACATCCACGACGAGGCCGAGCCCCTTCCGGGTGGGATCGGTCGTGTCGGGAGTGTACTTGTAGCGGTCGTAGTTGTCGTCCCCGACCCGGTAGTACATCTCCTGGTCAGCGTTGAACTGGTTCTTCCCGAAATAGCCGTTCCAGCTCCCCCGCCATCCCGGATCCCCCGGGTCGGACAATTTATCGGGCCAGAAAGAGGGCCAGGTGGCCGAGTCGTCGCTTTTTGCAATCTTCCCCGTCGTCGTATTGAAATAGCCGGGGACCGGGTTCATGTTCCAGTCTCCTCCGGTCGCCTGGTTCGTGCGGAAGGCGGGCAGATCGACGATGTGGACGACCTTTCCCGTGTCATCGGTCACCTCACCGCCGAAAAACAGGGCGACCAGCGCGACGTAATCACGCCCGGTATTCTTCGGCCATTCGTAGGGAACGCCCTGTCCGGCCCCGGTGCGGCCGGAGAAGACGAAATTAAAGACGCTGGTCCGCACATTGTTGCCGTCGATCTCGGTCCTGCGCCGCAGACTCGCATCGACCCGCTCCTTGCTGGGAGTGTTTTGCGCCGGGAGAGGATCGACTCCCAGGAGGGTCGCGGCGATGTAGAGCAAAAAACAGTGGACAAACGTTCTCATCTGGGACCTTTCTTCACATTGCTAAAATTCGAGTTCTGCGCCGACCTGTATCTCCCGGGGTTCGGAGTAGTAATCAGGCCTGATCAGGTAGGCCTCGACGGGGTTAATTCTGCCTGCTCCCGTGATGTTCTCCGCGCCGAGGGCCTCGGGCGTCGCCGAGGCGCGTCCGGTCTGGCCGTAGACCGTCACTTCGTTGCGCCGGTCGAAGAGGTTGAACACCTTCAGGAAAAGGCTCAGATTCAGCGGCCCGATCCCGACGTTTTTGAACGCGCGCAGGTCGACCGTGTAGGTCGCCGGACGGCGCCTGCTGTTCGATTGCACGACCCGTGCGGCGTCCACCCCGCGCGCTTCCGCCTGATTGATGACCGGCGTGTAGGGAAGCCCCGACCCATAGCGTCCGAGCAGAAACACGCCCCAATTGTTACGGCCGCCCACCCCCATCGTCAGGTTGGCGGTGTGGGTCTGATCCCAGTCGAGGGGCGTCAGCGTCTCAGCCGGTTCTCTGTTCGCAACCAGCGCGGCCTGAGCGTCGTCGGGGTTCGAATTGACGCCCTCCGCGATCTGGAACGTATAGGAGAAAACCAGCGAGAGCAGATCGGTGGGACGTTTGTTCAGGGTCAGGGTGATGCCGCGGGTGTTGGCATAGTCCCGGTTCACGTACATCGTGTAGTACGTCGTGGCGGTGACCGGATCGCGCAGCGGAATTTGTGCGCTCGTCGTCACCCAGTCGCGCACATCCCGGTAGAAGGCGGTCACATCGAAGCTCAACGCGTCGGAGAGTTGCTGTTGCAGTCCGATCTCGTACATGACGGTCTTTTGCGCGTTGAGGTCGGGGTTGCCGTACACCCCCTGGACGCCGGGCTGCGTGGTCACCTTGTAGCCGGGGTTTTGGTAGAGGTTGATGAAGGACGGAATCTGGAGGAAGTGCCCGTAGGAAAAATGCATGATCCCTTTGTCCGTGATCGGGTACGAGATTCCAAAACGCGGGCTGACGTTGGACTTTTTCCCCGCCTTCCGGTACCAGTAGGTCATTCGCTGGGCAAGAACCGACGGATCGGCCTGCTCGGCGTCGCTGAACACCCCGTCATTGTTGAGGTCGACGCGGTGCTCGGGCTTCGCGGGGTTGAAGATGTTGGGGTCGTTCGGATCGGCGGGTATCAGGCCTCTGGAATTGAAATAGTCGTACCGGACGCCCAGATTCACGATCATCCGTTCATACTCCAGCTTGTCCTGCACGTAGGCGGAGAATTCAACCGGCTTCTCGGTATATTCCTGGTAGAGCGGGCTGGTGGGAGAGGGAATCGCCGGTATGTAATTCCCCTTCGCGTCGAACGCGGGGGCGACATTATAATCTTCAAGATAGAGACGGTGCAACTTTCCTTCGGCGCCGATTTTGATCTCGTGAAGACGGTTGACCTGGCTCGTATAGTCTATCTTCGCGTCGCGCGTCTCGGTCACGCGCTGGAAGTGGTGGAGATTTGTGCCGACAGAGTTGAACTCGTACAACCCCTTGTTCGCCAGATTCGGGTCGACGATGTACCTCGGGTCGAGCGGGTTCTCATAGAGATACTCCCTGAACCCCTTCCGGAAAAAGGCGAGGTTGATGGTGTAGAAGGAGGAGGAATTGAGCGTGTGGGTCCAGAGGGCGGAACCCTCATAGCCCCGGTCGTATTTCCGGACATCTCCGTCCGGGACAATCTGCCAGTCCTGCGAATAGTCCCGGTAGTCGATCTTGCTCGCCAACGCGTTCAGGCTCAGCTTCATCGTTCCGGTGAGCTGGTACGTCAATTTGCCCTGGCCGGAGATTCTCTCGCGGTCGTTCATCGAAACCGGGTTGTCGGGCAGGCGAAAACCGATGATCGCGCCGTTCGAGCCGGTCACCACCTTTCCGTTCAGGTCGAATGCCGGCGTTCCGTCGGGGTTGAGAACCCTGTCGCCGTACAACCATCCGTTGCTCTTCAGGTACCGGCCCGACGCGTAGAAGGTCAACTGCGAAATCCCCGGAACCGGTCCGCTGAGGCTCCCCTCAATATCCCGGTCGTCGAAGGGCCTGATGCTGTTCAGGTTATAGAAGAGTTCGTTGGGCGCCCTGTTCGCCGCGAAGAGCGCGGGATCCTCGTAAAAAATGCCGCCGTTATACCTCCACCCGTCGCCCGTGGCATACGAACCGGAGTAGGTCGAGAGGTTCCCATGGTACTCCGAGCCCCCGTCTTTCGTCACGATGTTGATAATTCCCGACATCGCCTGGCCGTACTCGGCATTAAACGTACCGCTGATGACCTGGAGCTCCTGGACGGCGTTGTTCTCGACCTGGACCGCCTGGTGCCCGTCATACACATCGGAGACGGAGACGCCGTCGACCCAGTAGGCCACCTCGCTCGTCCTCCCCCCCCGGATATGGATGCCTCCCCCCGGATCGACCGTAATGCCCGCCTGCAAGGCGAGGACCTGCGAGACCTCCGAAACCGGGAGCGTATGGATCTGGCCCGCGTCGATGTGGGCTTCCGAGGAAGTCAAATCTTTCCGGACAACCGGACGCTCTGCGGTGATGACGATCTCCGGGGAGACCTCCACCACCGTGGCGCTCATTTCAAGATCGAGCGTGCTCGTCAAATCGACTGAAACCGCGAGGTCGGCCACGGTCTTCTTCGCGTATCCTATCGCGGAAGCTATGATGGTATGCGACCCGGGAGGGACGTTGAGGATCGCGTAGTATCCCTCCAGGTCGGTCGCGGCTCCGAGTGAGGTTCCCTGGACCAGCACATTGACCCCCGCGAGCGCCTCCTTCGTCTGCGCGTCCTTGACGTGTCCGACAATCTTGCCGGTCGTTCCCGCCAGCACCCCGCATGGGGCCAGTACAACGAGGAAAAGCATGATCGGAATGAAGTGTTTCATGGGGGAATGTCCTTACGCTTGGTTCCTCAATTGATCACAATATCGGCCAGCACGTGTTCGTGAACTGTCGTGCCCGGCCTGGTCCGAAGACGGGCCACTGCCTGTTGAAAAGCCTCCTGTTTTTTCAGAAAGAGGAGGCCTCTGATGACGGCATCGCGGGCCTCGGAGAATGTCATCGGCCTGCCGGTCCGCTTCGCAAGAATTTTGAAAACGCCGTAATACGGATCGACGCGCTCCGGCCCGACCACATCCCCCTCGCCGGCATTGAAAAACTTGTCGCCGAGAATTCCGAAGGAGGACTTGGTCCCGAATCCCAGTTCCCCTCCCCGCTTCGCCGCCCAGAGACGGATCGATTTCGTCCGGGCGAGCCCTGCAAAGTTCGCGCCCTTCTTCAGCGCTCTGAAAACGGAGCGCGCTTCCGCCTCCGTCCGGACGAGGATCTCCCCGACATTGACTTCCGGGGGGATCGCATACTGGTCCGCATGTTCCTTGAAGTAGTGCATCAGCTCTGCCTCATCCCAACCGCGGCTCCCGACGGTGTCCTGAACAGACGACGCCCACCTGCGGAGAAAGTACTCATCGCCGACCCGCCTCACCTGGCGGACCACGTCGGAATCGGCGGCGAGGCCGGCAGCGCCCGCCCGTTCCAACAGAACCTCCCGGGTGGCGAGACCGGTCGCGACCGTTTTCAGGTCTTCGATCGTCTTCACTTTTTTTCGTTCGCGTTCCGTGGTTCCCGCCAATTTTCTCAGAAATTCTCCCGCGTTCCATGACCCGCCGGTAAATGTCATGAAGGGCCTCGCGGCGAGCGTATCGGCGGGTGCTGATACTTCCGGCAAACGCACAGGGGGAGAGACGCCGGAATCCGCACGCAACCGACCGAACAGCGCGATGACGACCGGCTCGTTGAACCGGGGAGAGAGCTCTTCCCCGATCTGCCGTGTCGCGCCGGTGAGAAGGGAAAGCACCTTTCTTCGCCGCACCGACTGCGTGAGCTTCTCTTTCGCGGCGGCGTAATCCTGTTCCGAGGCAAGGGGAGCTTCAATCCTGTCGTCCACTCTCACAATCCCGAAACCGATTTTCATCTTCAGCGGGTCCGAGATGCCCCCGACAGGAAGCGAAAACGCCGCCTCCTCCAGCGCCGGCTCCATCTCGCCCCATCCGAAGTAACCGAGATCGCCGCCGTTGTTCGCCAGGCCCGGGTCCTGGAAGACCTCCCTGGCGAGCGAGTCGAAGGTGGCGCCACGCTCCACTCGCTCCTTCAGGCGCCATGCTTCATCCTCCGTCTTCGCATAGAGATAGCGCGCCCTGACCTTGCTCCTCGACCTTCTGAACTCATCCTCGAGCTCCTTCTCCGTGACCGCCATCGTGTCGAGGCTGATATGCCGGGCGTATCCCATCACGAGCGCCTCATTTCTGACCTGCGTCATTCTCGCCACCGCAGCGCTGTCGGCGTCCATCCCGGTCCGGTGAAGATCGTCAAAGATCAGCGCCTCGTTGATCATGTTTTCCAGTATCTTTTTCCGGAGCAGAATATTGTCACGGGACGACGTTCCCGAAAGGTATGCCGCATAGCGTGTCCTGAACTCTACCGAAGAGATCGCACGGCCGGCCACTTCCGCGACCACGTCCGGGTCCTCCCCACGGCACCCCGCTGTGAAAAGGGCCGGCAGGATGCCGGAGAGCGAGCATGCGAAGAGGAGCCAGGCCCCCGGTATGGCCCGGGCGTGGGCCACTAGCGGACGGGCTCAAGGACCGCTCCCGTTTTGGGCGCAAGCTCGACGCCGATCTCGCCATTCGAGTTCGAGGTGCGTGTCGAATCAAGAAGATTGACCCAATCTCCGGACGGGGCATCCCCCGGGAGAGGTATGTTGGCTTTTCTCCTCGAGGCCGAGTTGTTGACCACGACCACGGCATGCTTCCCGCCGGCGGACCGCATGAACGCGAAGACGTCGTTGGAATCGTCCGTGAGGAGAGTCACGACCTCCCCCTCCATCAGGGCATCGCTCCCTTTCCTGATGGCGATCAGCTTTTTGTAGTAATCGAAAAGCGGAAGATTGACGGCATTCTTGTCGGCACTCCTCGGAATCCCAAATGGATGTCCCGTTTCGTCGTCGTATGCCAGGTCGCCCCAGAGCATCGGCTTGCGGTCGTCGGGATCGTCCCCACCCCACATTCCCACCTCGTCGCCGTAATAGATCATGGGAGCCCCCAGGTACGACATTTGAAAGAGCGCCATCAATTTTTGAATTTGAAGCTCATCCTCCCGGGGTTTGCGGGGGTCATAGGTCCGGCTGTCATGCAGGCCGACGTTATGATCGTAGGGAAGATCGGGATTCACGATTCTCGATTCAAGCCGGTCGGTGTCATGGCTGTCAAAGAGATTCATCAGGACGCCGTTCGCCTCCGAAGGGTAATCGGCCCTCAGACCGGCAAGCCGCCGGTTGAACTCGGAGACGGAGATTTTGTCCCTCCTGTCGACGAAGAACCTGCACGCCTCGCGCGCCCAACGGTAGTTCATCACCGCGTCGAACATGTCGCCGTGGAGCCAGGGAGCCGCGTCGAACATGACGTCATTTTTCCAGTCCTCCCACCACACCTCCCCCACCAGATACGATTCCGGGTTGATCGCGCGGGTCCACGACCGGAGGTCCTTCCAAAAATCGAAACCGACCATGTCCGCCGCGTCGAGCCGCCAGCCGTCGACTCCATCGGACGGGTCGCCGTTCCCGTCGGGATCCATCCACCGGCTCACGATCGCGCGGATGTGAGCCCGGGGCCCCGGTGCCAGATTTTTTCCCACCTTCCGGAGCTCGGGCAATTCCCGAACCCCGTACCACCCCCCGTAGTCGAATTCGTTCTCCGGCGTCGCCGGATCGTCCCACCGCTTGATGATGAACCAGTCTTTGAACGCGGACTGATCCTGGTTCCGTTTGACATCCTCGAACGCCCAGAACGTCATTCCCACATGGTTAAAGACGCCGTCGATGACGACCTTCATTCCCCGGCGGTGCGCCTCGAGAACCAGCTTCAGGAACAACTTGTCCGCCGCCGACCATTTCCACGTTTTCGGATCCGCCGGGTTTTCCGTCGCCCAGAGCGCCCGGTCTCCCTCCGGGTCGGGACCGAAATTGTTGTCGATGTGGTGGTACATGGATGCGTCGTACTTATGAAGCGAGGGAGACTCGAACAGGGGGTTGAAGTAGAGCGCGGTGACGCCGAGGCCGGAAAGGTACTCGAGCTTGTCGATGACGCCCTGCAGGTCGCCGCCATAGCGGCGCGCCTGGGCGTGGTAGTAAAATCCGTTCGTATCTGCGGCCTCCCAGGGCTGGAGCCGGTACCAGTCGGAAGTCCAGGGTGAAACCGACCATCGCGCCATCGAGTCGTGCGGCCAGCTCCCGCGGATGTCGGACACTCGCGGGTCGTTCGCCGTGTCGCCGTTCCGGAACCGCTCCGGAAAAATCTGATACCAGACCGCCCGCTTCGCCCATTCAGGCGCGTCGGCGGAGGACGGACGAGCGCCCTTCGCTTCGGAAATCGACGGCAAGGCCAGCAGCATTAAAATGGCCAGGGCGTGATGGTACACCGGAGGTAAGATGGTGGACTCGGCTTAAATTTAGCGTCAAAGTATATATTATTTAATGGAAAGTCAAGATACCGAATCGTGTGGCAGTCTCTTATTCTGTCATCCTGAGCGAAGCGAAGGATCTCGCAGATCGGAAAGGCTAGATCCTTCGTTCGCTACGCTCCCTCAGGATGACATATTCGATGAGTTTGCGGCACTAAAAGACGAGCCCCGCCGGCTCACTGCCGAACGGGGCTCCTCTCATGCCGAAAAGAGGTTTCGCGCACCTCCCTCCATTCACGGATCTTATCGAATCAAAACCATCTTCATCACTTTGGAGAATACCGATCGCACGTCCCGGTCCGCTTTTGCGTCGAGCCGGCAGAAATAGAGGCCGCTCGCCGCTCTGCTCGCGTCCCACTCCACACGGTACTCTCCCGGCTCCTTCACCTCGTTCACCAGAGTCGCCACCTCCTGTCCGAGGACATCGTACACCCTCAAAGTCACCAACGACAAACGAGCAACGGCGAATGACATCTTCGTTGACGGGTTGAACGGATTCGGAAAGTTCTGCCGAAGCGAGTACTCTTTGGGAATCGATGAGGCCGGTTTCGGCGTGTCTTCCGGGAGGGGAGGCATCGGCGGGCGTTCCTGAGTCTGTATGACCCTGATTCGGCCTGGACCGCCGGGCGAACCCGATGACGACAGGACGAGCAGCCCGGCGTCCTCGACCTTGACCCAATACGCCTTCCCCGGTTCGATGGTGGAGCTCGTCTGGTACGATCCCGCGTATCCGAAGAACGGGGTAGTGGCCATCCCCGGCGGAACGGAAGTAACGGCGACGACCGGAATCGACCGGGATACCGATCCGATCAGGTTCCAGCCTTTGGCGACGGCGACGGTGTCGGTCACGCGGGTGAACCCTTCAAAGAGAATGTCCGCCGCGGCGCTGAACCTGATCCAGTACCCCGCGCCGCCGCTCAGCGTATTCTTGACGACATACGACCCCTCGTATCCGAACGCCCTGCTCGCCGCAGTAGGATAAAGGATGGACTTGTCGTAATTGCCGACGCTGAGAGGCACGGAAATCAGATTCCATCCGGCCGGAAGAGAAATCGAAACGGTGAGGCTTGTTGCCGTGTACCCGAAGAAAAAGCCGCTCCCCAGGTTTACGCCACCACTGTCGGCGCGGCCCGCAAACATTTGTCCCGCCAGACCCTCCACGGCGGAGCTGTCTGACTGACCTGCCTGATAGCCGGTTGAAAACCCCGACCAGATGAGGTTGCTCCCCTGTCCATGCGCCGGGGCGGCAGCGAGGACAAGCGCGAGCAAGGTTGCCGGCAGGAGCCTCATGCGCCGGCCCCCGGGCGGCAACCCGTTTTCACCCATGCTCCGGCGGTCGGACCCTGCATCATCGAATCTCAACGGCTCCTCCCCATGCCACAATCCAGCCCCGCCGGCTGAGTATCATCCCGCCCTGATTGTAGACCCCCGTCTTGATGTAGAGGTCTGTCCCGTTTCCCTGTGCGTTGAGCCCATCCTGTATCGCCTTATACGGGTTTCCGAGCGTCCCGTCTCCGGTGATAGGGTTGCTCTGATCGACGTAGATCGCGAAGCGAATCCGCGTCCGGAACATCCCGCGGCCATAAGTGGCGGCCATCAGATAATCGGAACCTTGCCAGAACAACTGGCTCACCTCGACATTCGCCGGACCCTCGTTCCATCCGTATAGCGCTGTGAAGCTCCAGCTGAGACCGCGGTTTTCGGAGGCGAAAACCCCGAGGTCCGTGCCTGCATACATCCAGTTTGAATTCAGCGGGTGAATGCTGACGGTATTGACCTGGATGGCGGGTAGGTCGTCAGGAGCCGTTCCGGACCGCATAGACCATGTGTTTCCGCCGTCTTCTGTCAGCCACACACTATTACTCATATAACCCCCGTAGCTCACCAGGACCACCGGATTGCTCGAAGGGCTGATGGCAATCGACGTAATCACTGTTGTGGGCCGCCCCCCGCCCGGGAAATCAGTCCAGGTTGCGCCGCCGTCCGTTGTCCGGGAGAGCTGGCCGTTGGTGTAACCGGCCCAGATGAGGTTTGGATTTCCTCTGGCCACATCGAGCGCCGAGCAATTCGGCGAGGTCACGACGGTCCCGCGAAACTGACTCCAATTCTCGGCACGGTCTGTGGTCTTCCAGAGCCTCGCGCCGCCCCAATACAACGTGCTGGAATTGTTCGGATCCATCACAAGCGGAGCCACAAACAGCGCGCTGGTTTCTGTGAGCCCGTTCTTCTTTTGGAAGTAGGTGTGGCCGCTGTCGTCGCTGCGGGCGATTGAACCATATGTTGCCTCCGCGTAAACCCTGGCTCCATTTGCAAAGTCGACCGCCACCGCCGTGCCGTCCCCGCCTGGAGCCGTACCGCCGGCTCCGAACCAGTTCTGGGGGCCTCGACCCGGCGTGGTTTGACTGCGGTCGTTATCCTGTGCCGCTCCTGCGAGCAAACTGCCGTCGAGCGCGACGGCACCCCCGTAAAACTGCGTAATGCCCAGGTTTGAAGCAAGATTCGTCCATCCCGAGGAGACGGTTGCCGACAGGATGTCAGCGGCGCGGAACACGCCACCATCACAGCCGACATAGACGATTCGATTGGATGATCCGTTATAATCAGGATGCTGCACGATCGTGTGCATATCGGCGTGAACATCGCGGGTGGGCACCTGCTCTCCATCCCCGCCGATATTTGTAAATGTAGAACCGCCGTCCGTGCTGCGCTGCAGGTTCCGGCCTCCGGCGAGGATGATGCTGGAGTTCGTGGGATCCACCCACATGGCATTGTTATAATCACCCTGGAAGCCAAACTGAATTTTCGATTTTCGCAAGCCCCACGTCACTCCCGCGTCGGTTGACCGCCATACCTCTCCGCTATCGCGATCCACCATGTTCACGTAAATGTCATTGTCGGTGATCGAGAAATCCCCTTCGCACCGAACGTTAGCGTCCGGAAGCTTGTTCGCCGCTCCGGTGGTCTGCCGTGTCCACAGCGCGCCGCCGTCGGCCGAGAGGTAGAAATCGGTATGTGTCCCACAAAGCACCCGCGCCGGATTGGTGGGGTGGTACTTGACCTGGTAAGCCGTGACTCCCGAGAGGACGTTCGCCCACGAGCCACCGCCGTCAGTCGTCCGGTAGACACCGCCTCCTGCGGCTGCGAGGAGAGTATTAGAGATCGACGGATGGTGTGTCAATCGACCGACAAAAGAAAAGCCGGGGATCCTGGTACTTTCCAGTTGAGTCCACGATGCTCCGCCGTCCACACTTTTGAAGATTCCCGCCCCGGGGACATTTTGCTCTGCACCAGGTCCGCCCGCACCATTATTTTCTTCCCCGGTTGCAGCGTACATGACCGAGGGGTTTGTCGGATCCATCACGATGGAGGTGACATTCAGATTGGCCATGAAATCCGCAAGTGGATACCACCAGCCGCCCCCATTATCGGATCTCCAGATTCCGCCGGATGCCGCGCCGATGAAGACAGTTGCCGGATTGTTGGGATGAAACACGATCGTCCGGATTCTTCCGCCGATGTTCCCGGGGCCGAGCCATTCCCAACCGCCGATCCCCGCGTCCATGGCCTCCCGCGGCGTACCTTTCGTGAGCCGCCGCTTCATGTCAAGCTCTAGCCTGGCCTTCATGAGGGCATTCAACGGAATTTCCCCGTTCTCGTTGGCTCTCATTTGGAAACGGTAATGCATCCGCCCTTCGATGTCCTCTCCGGGGTTCTCTTTCTGCGCCCGGGCGACTTTAAGCCCGGTCAGCATGAACACGAGTATTATCACCGAGTGTTTCATCGCCATCTCCAGTCTACTGCAGGCTGACGAGAACGAGGACGAGGCCGGTCCCTTCGCTCAATCCTGTCATGGCCTTGCCGATGATCGAACCGTGGGCCCGTGTCCCGTCGATCGCCTTCATGGCACATCCCGGCATCGGCGACGTTGTCAGGAAATCGCCGGGCCGGATGGGAGAGTTAAGCGCTTCCGCCTTGCAGTAGACCCGCCCCGCGAGGGCGATCACCGTTCTGCCATCCATCACCCCCTGCTGGCGAAGAGTCACCCCCGGCTCGATCCCGCCGGCGCCGCTCACGATCCCTGCGACTCTGGGGTCGTACGACGACACGCTCGGTTTGAGTTTCCCGGGATGCTCTTCGTCGATGATCATGACCATGCCCGGCTCGATTGATTCCACCGGCTGTTCGGTCTCGAAGGGCTCGGCGAGGTCGGAACCCCCGAGGATTTGAAGCGTCTTGGTGGCGGTCTTCCCGACAAAGTATGCTGCCCATCCGTTGGTATTGGTGTTTTCGCCGAATACGCCCACACCAACCGGACTATTGCTCCTTCCCCATACTCCACGGCCGGCGCCGCTCGTCGCGAAGTTCTCACCGACGACTCCGTTTCCGTCCGGACTTGCCGTCGTGCCGTACACTCCGCGCCCGAGTCCCGTGTTCGCCGTCGATTGGCCCCAGACGCCGATGGCGCCATTGCTGCCGGAGGCAAGCCCGAATACGCCGTACTGTCCGGCATCGCCGTGAACCCCGGTTCCATTCTGACTATATCCGAAAACCCCGCGCTGGCCGCCGGCGCCGTAGATCCCGAATCCGCCGTTTGACGTTCCGTACACCCCCGATGACTGCGGGTCGTCGTTCTTTCCCCAGACCCCCATTCCGTTTGCGCCGACGCCTTCGCCGATGATGCCGTATGCACCCGCCGCGTGGACATGGAGCCTTGCGATCGGGACGGTCAGCCCGACCGCGATGTTTCCATCGTTCGTAATCCGCATCCGCTCGGCATTGTTGGTGACGAATCCGACGGGCAGATTGGTATAGGTCCCGAGATATCCGCACGGAGTGCCGAGGACACCGGTTCCCAACCCGTCGCAGGCCATCTGCATGACCGCCGAGCCGTTGTTCGCTTCGAGCGAGTATGCCGCGTAGGAGGTGCCGCTTGTCGATGTGTTCGTGACGCGCGCCTGAACTCCCGAACCGGTGTTGTCCGATTTCTTCAGATGGAAAGGCCAGGAGGGAGAGCCGCCGATCCCGAGGTTCCCGGGAATGACGAGGGGAGATTTCAGATTAATGGTCGTGGTCGGCCCGGCAGGGTTTGTAATGCTGAGAGTATTATCGGTGTTTTGAATCGTACCGATGCCGCCTCCGCCTCCTCCGGAGGCCGTGATCGTGATCGTGCTTCCGTTGGCCGTCACCGAAGCGCCGTTTGCGCCTTCCAGGACGACGTTATCCGTGAGTGAATTCAGGCTCTTCACGACCTGCCCGCCGGCGATCTTCGCTCCAGTTACCGAATTGTCCGGGACGGCGTCGGCGAGATCCGCCCTGATGGCATCGAAGCTCGACCCGACCGAGCTGAGTTGAGTCCGGGGAGTTATCTCGGCCTCGGAGGCCACCTGTACGCCAAGCCAGTACTGCTGGTTGAACTTCAACCCGGGGGGAAAAGGCGTGACAGAACCGAGGACCGCGGTGAAAAGCCCTTTTTTTACCTCGAGAGATTGCCCTTCCGCCCAGACGATGGGGCCGCCGCCCGGGGCGATGTAGAGCCGGAACGTAAAGGGGTAAAAGCCGTTCGGACGCGGATTGCCGAACTGATCGGCAAGCACCCCCTGGTAGGAGAGCGTCCGCGGGATCTGAGCGGTCGCGGTCTGACAGACGAGAACGCCACAAAGAGAACCCGCGAAAAGAATAAGGCAACAAGTTTTCATATAGATTCCCTCAAAAGCAGTGATCCACCCTTGTATCAGGAAGATACGGCGGAAGAGGGAGATGCGTAAGTACGCAGTTGCGGTATTTTACAGGAGACGTTCTTTGAGGGCTTTCGCTACGGCCTCCGTGCGGCTCCGGACCTGCAGTTTGCCGTAGATATTGCGTAGATGCTTGTCGATGGTGTGAAAGCTGACGAATAAGCGGTCGGCGATGCGCTGCTTGGTCAATCCGTCGACGAGGAACGAGAGCACCTCGCGTTCCCGCGCGGTGAGGTTGTAGGCTTCGGAAGGTGAACGATGATCGGTAAAGAGTCCGAGAATCTTCTTGGCGACCTGCGGGCTGATCGGAGCGCCCCCTCCCAGGATCGACTTGAGTGATTCGATGATCGCCCCAAGCTCCGATCCTTTCAGAAGGTATCCCGACGCCCCGGCGCTGAGTGACTGGACGATGGTGTCGCTGTCCTCAAACACCGTGAGAATGACGACCTGGGTCGCGGGAGTGATTTCCCTCACCCTGGCGATGCCCTCGAGTCCGCTCATACCGGGAAGACCGATATCCATGAGGAGAATATCCGGGGGGATTTCGTTCCCCAGCGCGATGAGCGCGGATTCACAGTCCCGGTACACGCCGGAGCAACGGAACGCGTCGCTCATGTTGATGAGCTCGGCGAGCCGCTGGCCGAACCGGCTCTCGTCCTCCACGATCCATACAAGGGGAAAATCGTCTGTCACTCCGTCACTCAGAGAATGGTATCCCTGCGGGGCCGCCGCCGTCACAAGATACGGGGTAATGAAGCCCATGCGCAATCACGCTCTTGCGCCATTTTTTACATCGAGGATGACCGTGGTGCCCTCTCCGGAAGCGCTCCGCACGATGAGTGAACCTCCGAGCTGCGCGGCGCGGCGACGCATGCTGGTCAACCCGCTTCCGCTTCGGCCGGGGCCGGTATCGAAGCCTTTACCGTTATCGGCCACTTTCAGAACAAACGACCCGTTTCGGCGGATGATCTCGACGACGATCCGGGTTGCGGAGGAGTGCCTCACGATGTTGTTCAAGGCTTCTTTGTAGATGAGGAAGACGTTGCGCTTGAAATCGATGCTGAGGATGTCCGGTGAATCCTGGGGCGATACGGTGAACTCGCAATCCCTCTCACCGAGCAGGCCGGAGGCCACGTCCTTCATTTTCAGGACGAGATCGCCGAACCGGTCATGGGAAGGGTTGAGCATCCAGACGATGTCCCGCATCATCTCCTGCGTCGACCGGGCCACAACACCGATCTCGTGGATGTGCTCTTTGTCGGCGTCCGGCAGCACCGCGTTCAGCCGCCGTTCGAGAATCTGGGTAGAGACCAGGATTCCGCTGAGATTTGTCCCGACCTCATCGTGCAAATCGCCGGCGATCCGCGTCCGGAGTCGCTCGAGCTCCAACAGCCGCCCCACGCGGTAGCGGTAGGCGCGCCAGAGGGCAAGGCCCAGGAGCACGGTCGAAGCGACGATAAACCACCATTGACGGTAATACGGGGACGCAATCCGCAAGCGCGCCTCCGCGGGTTCGATGCTCTCGAGGCCGTCCGAAGAGATGGCGACGACCTCGAACGTATATTCGCCGGGATTGAGCGCTGCGTACGTGATCGCCCGTTGGCTGACCGGCCCGCTCCAGGCGTTGTCGAGCCCGATCAGCCTGTACCGATAGCGCATGTTTCGCTCGTCGGCAAATCCCAGTCCGGCGAACCCGATGGTGCAATGGTTCTCGTCGTGGGCAAGATCGGTGAGCTCGCCGGGGCTTCGCGGCCGGCTGTTGACGAGCACCGACGCGATGTGGACAAGCGGAGGAGGCGGAGAAAGCCTTGGCCGGTTGAATTCGAATGTCGAAAACCCTTGCGGAGTCGCCATCCAGAAGAAATCTCCCCGATGGATGCCGATCGCCAGAGGGTTCTGCCCGGCCAGGGCGTATTGAATGGGGAGCGGCTTCAACGTGGCCGACTCGATGCACTCGATTCCGGCATCCGTCACGAGCCAGATCCTGCCGTGGCGGTCGCTGGCGATCTTCCAGACCACGTCGCTCCGCAGCCCGGTCTTCCTCGAAACACTCTTGATGTTCCCTTGCGGATCGAGCCGCGCGAGTCCGCCGTAGCGAGTGCCGATCCACATATTTCCTCCCGCATCCTCATGGAGGGCCCGGATGCCTTCGTGAGGGAGTCCATCGCGCGTTGTGAAGAGACGGATCCGGTTTTCGCCTCCTTCTTCCGGTGAAGCCGCCCGGTACCGTATCAGGCCCCTGGTCCAAAGACCGATCCAGACATCGCCCTTGTGATCCTGATAAAAGACCTTGATCGCCGCACGGGGGAGGCCGTCCCTGGGCCCAAGCATGCCGGCACGAGATCCCGAGGGGACATCGGTGATCTCGATCGCGGTGTCCCCGACAGGCATCCAGCAATGATCATCTCGGTCCACAAACCACGCCGTTGCTGAGCGTTGGATGGGAACCCGGGCGAATTCGGCGAGCCTCACCGGGCCCCCGGGTGCTCGGATTATGCGGAAACCCACGAACCAGGCTCCAACCTGAGTTCGACCCCCAATCCAGAGCCTGCCATGATCGTCGGTGACGGGATCCCCTTCCCAACGGAAACCTGACTTCACCGCGAAGGGAGTTCGATCCCAGGAACCGTCCTTTCCCTGTGAAAGACGAATGACGCTTGAGTCCGTTGTTATCCAGACATCCCCGGCGAGGCCTGCGGATCCTCCGGTAACTCCATCGATCGGATCATGAACGATTCTCCGGTCGGAGACCTTCAGTATCCCGCGGGCCCAGGTGCCGGCCCAGAGGTTATCCTCCCTGTCGAACATCACAGGACCAACCCATCCTCCCGGCCGCAGATCCTCGATCAGGAACGGTCTGGCGCCGGGGAGGAACCGGCTCGCATCCGAGGGAATCGGCAGAAGTCCTTCAACGGTTCGAACCCAGATCCGGCCCAGCCGGTCGCAGGCGAGTGCAGCGGGTTCGCGCTGCGGCAACCATCCTGTCCAGAGGACCCGGCCCGCGAGGTCGACCCGGCAGATCTTTCCCTGGGCGCTCGTCAACCAGAGGGTCCCGTCAGAAGGCGAACCCACAACGGCATAGATATCCCCGAAATCGTGGAGAGGAACGGACAAACGCCGGGCGCCATCCATGGAAAAGAACAGGAGCTCGTCGCCAAAGCCCGCGACGATTTGCCGGCTGCCGGATGAATCCGAAAGTTCGATGATGTCACCCCGGTTGGGCGAGACCGAAGAGACAGCAAGGATGCGGAGTGAACCATGTCTCAGCATGAACAGCGTATCGCTCATGATGAACCAGACGCAAGCCGATCCGTCGGCGTGGACGGCATTCACGTTTCCTTCGTGCGTCAGTCGCCTGAAGCCGCCGTCCTCGTATTCGCACACGCCGCCGGCGATCGTGCCGGCGATCAGCGCTCCGGGCTTATCCGGGCGCTCGCAGATCGCAGTCACCCAGTCGTTGGGCAGTCCGTCGGACGTGGAGTAGGTCGTGAACCCGGAGCCGTCGTACATCGAGAGTCCCGACTTCGTGCCGACCCACAACCGGCCGCGTGAATCCTGGCAGAGGGCGGAGACGAGGTTCGAAGCGAGTCCGTCCCGCATCGTGTAGGGTTGGAAATTCAGCGTCGGCCCGGGGGTGGCGGAGTGAAGGGGAGCCAAAAAGAGACCCTGGACGAGGACGAGCCGGACTGTCGTTCGGAACGATATGGCAACATGGCGGGTCACTCCGGACAAAGTACGTTTTCAGGTACAGAATTTCAAACCCATCCGGAGCTCACCGGATTCGGGCTCGTGACTCGCTTTCAACGAATATGTCATCCTGAGGGAGCGTAGCGACCGAAGGATCTCATCTTTCCGTTCTGCGAGATCCTTCGCTTCGCTCAGGATGACAAAATGGGACACTGCCGGATTCCGCCCCGGGGTTGAGATTGCCCCGGAGACTCCGTATATTGGCGGAAGATTTTCACCCCCACAATTGCCACCCCGCCCCATGGGAAGTGTACGCTTAGAAAAGGTTTTCAAGCGGTATGACCGCGGCGCGCCCGTCGTCAAGGATTTCAATCTCTCCGTGCCGGACAAGGAATTTGTCGTTCTTGTCGGCCCCTCCGGTTGCGGCAAGTCGACCACGCTCCGGATGATCGCAGGGCTCGAGGAGATTTCGGAAGGAAGCATTTATATCGACGACCGGCTCGTGAACGACGTTCCTCCGAAAGACCGGGACATCGCGATGGTCTTCCAGAACTACGCGCTCTACCCTCACATGACGGTCTACGACAATCTCGCGTTCGGACTGAAAATGCGCAAGTATCAGAAAGAGGATATCAAGGAACGGGTGAACCATGCAGCGCAGATTCTGGGGATCCACGAGCTGCTCGACCGGAAACCCAAGGCGCTCTCCGGCGGGCAGCGGCAACGCGTTGCCCTCGGCCGCGCGATCGTCAGGCAACCGAAGGTGTTCCTCTTCGACGAGCCGTTGAGCAACCTCGACGCGAACCTGCGCGTGCAGATGCGCACCGAGATTTCCCGCCTTCACCACCGGCTCGAAACAACCATGATCTACGTGACGCACGATCAGATCGAAGCGATGTCGATGGGAGACCGGATCGTCGTGATGAAGGATGGGATCGTTCAGCAGGTCGATTCTCCGCTCGGCATCTACAACAAGCCCGCGAATCGTTTTGTGGCCGGCTTCATCGGGAGCCCCACGATGAACTTTTTCGAGGGGTCGCTCACGGGCGAAGGCGGAAGTTCGTTCCGGATGGCCGAGGGGGGCGTCTCCCTTCGCCTTCCCGGGGCCGGCGCAGGGCGGTTCTCTAAAGGAGGCGCGCAGGAACTTACGCTGGGAATCAGGCCCGAGCACATCGCGGCGAAGCTCCAGAACACGGAGAGCGTGAAGGTCCCCGTCCGGATTGAAGTCACCGAGCCGCTCGGGAATGAGATCTTCGTTTATTTTACGATGGGGTCTTCCTCCGCGCAGCATGTCGCGCGCATCCCCGCCGATATCCAGCCCGCGGCGGGCAAGGAGTTCGACCTTTACTTCGATACCTCAAAGCTTCACTTCTTTGAGAAGGCGTCGGGAATTGCGATGTAAGCGCGGCCTGATCCTGATCGCAATGGCCACGGCTCCCCTTGTCCTCCCGCAGCCGGCCCGGTCTCAGTGGAGATCGATCGGCCCGGTCACCGGCGTCGACTCCGCGGTGCACGGGCTCCTGATTTCCGCGGACCCTGCGAAAATCCTCCTCGCGGTACTCGCCCCCGATATCGTTCGCATCCGAATGTCGCCGGACGGGAACTTCTCCCCCGACAGCTCATGGTCCGTGGTCGACCGGAATCCCGGCGACTCCCGTTTCACGCTCAGGGAAACCCCCCACGCGGTCGAACTCGCCACCTCCCGGCTGAAAGTCCGGGTGGAACGCTCGCCCTGCCGCATTTCATTTTACGATTCCGCGGGAACCCTCCTCAATGAGGACGACCCGGCGAAGGGGATGGGCTGGTCGGGGAACGAGAAAGCTTGCTGGAAGAGAATGCCGGCAGATGAGTCCTATTTCGGATTCGGCGAAAAAGCCGGCCCCCTCGGGAAGAAGTGGAAATCGATGTCGATGTGGAATTCCGACATCCCCGCTTATCACGCGGACACGGACCCGCTCTACGAGTCGATCCCCTTCTTTTACGGAATCCGCAACGGAACGGCGTACGGAATCTTCTTCGACAACACCTATTTCACCTACTTCAACATGGGGAAGGAGAACCCGGACCAGTACTCGTTCGGGGCCCTCGGCGGGGAGCTCAACTACTACTTCATCTACGGTCCGACACCCGCCGAAGTGCTCCGGAAGTTTTCCCGTCTCACCGGCACGATGCCTCTGCCGCCGAAATGGGCGATCGCCTACCAGCAATGCCGCTACAGCTATTACCCCGAATCGCGTGTGAGGGAGATCGCATCGACGTTTCGGAGCAAGAAAATCCCCTGCGATGTCATCTACCTGGACATCGACTACATGGACGGATACAGGTGCTTTACGTGGGACACGAACCGTTTCCCGGATCCGAAAAAAATGGCAGGGGACCTCGCCGAGGACGGTTTCAAGATCGTCACGATCATTGACCCCGGAATCAAGCAGGAGGCGGGGTACCCTGTTTACGACGACGGAATCAGGGGAAACCACTTCGTGAAATATCCCGGTGGGAACTATTTCACCGGAAGGGTCTGGCCCGGGACCTGCGTCTTTCCCGATTTCACGAGCCGCAAGACCCGCGAATGGTGGGGGACGCTTTATAAGGGGCTGGCCGAGACAGGGATCAAGGGATTCTGGAACGACATGAACGAACCCGCCGTCTTCGACGTCCCGACCAAGACCTTCGATCTCAGCGTCCTCCATGACGGCGACGGCGTCCCGAGCGATCACAGGAAGAATCACAACGTCTATGGAATGCAGATGGCGCGCGGGACTCGTGAGGGTTTGCTCAAACTCCGGCCCAACGAGCGGCCCTTCGTTCTCACCAGGGCGAGCTATGCCGGGGGACACCGGTATGCGGCGGCATGGACAGGCGACAACATCAGTTCCTGGGAACATCTCGAACTGGCGGTGCCGATGTGCCTGAACCTTAGCATTTCCGGACAGCCGTTCGTGGGAACGGATATTGGGGGGTTTGTCGGCGCGCCGGGTGGAGAGCTTTACGCGCGCTGGTTGCAGCTGGGAGTCTTTACTCCGCTCATGCGGACGCACACCGAAAAAGGCACCCCCGATCAGGAGCCATGGTCCTACGGCAATGCCTACGAGAAGATCAACAGGAAATCGATCGAGCTGCGCTACAAACTCCTCCCGTATATTTACTCGCAATTCTACCAGGCTTCGAAAACCGGAATCCCCCTGATGCGCCCTCTCTTCTTCGACTACCCGGGCGACAAGAATACGATGTGGGATGAGCGGGACTTCCTGTTCGGAGACGCGTTCCTTGTCGCTCCCGTCCTCTGGCCCGGGGCGACGAAACGGGACGTGCGGCTTCCTTCCGGTGTCTGGTATGATTATTGGACCGGCGAGAGATACGCCGGCCCCGGGATGGCGCGGGTCGAAGCGCCGATCGACAGGATCCCCCTCTTCGTGAAAGCGGGGTCGATCATCCCGGCGCAGCAGCCGGTGCAGTACTCCGACGAAGCGCCTGTCGATCCGCTCACGCTACAGGTCTTTCCCTCCCCGGCATCGCTCAGCACGATGTACGAGGACGACGGGATCTCTTTCGACTACCAGTCGGGGCAGTACTGCCTGAGGGCGATGGCCGCCCGCTCCGACAGCGCTCTGCATGAGCTTGTCCTTTCGGCTCCCGAGGGTTCCTACCGCCCTCCCCCCAGGAGGCTCGCGGTCGAATTTCACGCGGTGGCTTCGCCGCCGGGATCGGTAGCGGTCGACGGAGTGGACGTTCCGAAACTAAAAGGATCCAAACCCTCGCGGGAGCAGACAGGCTGGTCTTACGACCGGAAGGGAAAAATTCTAACGGTCCGTTGTGAGGATACTCTCGGCGAGATGCGCATTAGCGCGCGGTAGGCTGCGTCAAAGGGCACGCGACCTGAAGGTCGCGCCTACCGATCCTTCGGGCTTGGCAGGCGCAGGCTTTAGCCTGCGTTAAGCTACACGCGACCTTCAGGTCGCGGTTACCGGTGCGGGAAGTACATCCTTTCGGCGTATTCCCCCACCATCCGGTCCGTGTTGTACTTCGGTATGATCGAGCGCATCGTGTTTCGAATGCGGGCGATCCACTTCCTCGGAATCCCACTCCGGTCGCGGTCATAAAAAAGCGGAATGACATCGTTGGTCAGGGTCTCGTAGAGCGACTCGGCGTCGCGCCGGTCGACCTCCTCCGGAGGGGCATGGTCGTCCGCCGAGCCGCCGATCGCCCACCCGTTCCTTCCGTTGTACGCCTCAGCCCACCACCCGTCGAGAATGCTCAGATGAAGCCCGCCGTTGATCGCTATCTTCTGGCCGCTTGTGCCGCTCGCCTCCAGCGGCCGGCGCGGCGTGTTCAGCCATACGTCGCATCCGGAGACGAGGCGCCGGGCGACGTTCATGTCGTAATTCTCCAGGAAGATGACCTTCCCGAAGAATGAATTGCCGCGCGTGACCTCGATGATTCTCCTGAGGAACTCCTTCCCCTCCCCGTCGCGGGGATGCGCCTTCCCCGCATAAATAATCTGCACGGGGCGTTTAAGGTCGTTGAAGAGCTGCAGGGACCGCGACAGGTCCGAAAAAATCAACGGCGCGCGCTTGTAGGGCGCGAAACGCCGCGCGTAGCCGAGGGTGAGCGCATCGAAAGAGAGGAGACGGTAGACGGCTTCCTCCCCGCTCGCCCCGCCGAACGCATGCTGCTGGCGGGCCCTCGTCCGGACGAATTCGATCAGCTCGCGGCGCAACGAATACCGGAGCGCCCATAGCTCCTCGTCGGAGACAACCTCAGGATCCGTCACATGGTGCCAGAATTTCGGGTCGCTGAAATGCTCCTTCCATCTGTGCGAGTTGTGCCTGTCCCAGAATTCCCAGCAGGTCTTGCCCGCCCAGCTGGTGACGTGAACGCCGTTGGTGACCGATCCGATGGGCACCTTCGAAGGATCCTTCCCCGGGGTCAGGTCCTTCCACATGATCCGGGAGATCTCAGTGTGCTTCCTGCTCACCGCGTTCGCTGCCCGGGAAAGCCTCAGCCCGAGGATCGTCATCGTGAACTCGTTTTTATGCTCCGCCTTCGGCACATTCCCGTATTCCATGAGATCCGCCACGGTCATGTTCATGCCTTCGAGGTAGGGCCGGAGAGTGAATTCGACGAGGTCCGCCGGAAATCGGTCATGCCCCGCGGGCACCGGCGTATGGGTCGTGAAGATGCATAAATCCTTCACCGCAAGCTCGGCTTTTTCCTTGCTCTTCCCCTTCGAGAGTTCCTCCCGCAGGAGCTCCAGTGTGAGGAACGCCGCATGCCCTTCGTTCATGTGAAAAATCGAAGGCTTAAGCCCGAGCACCCGCACGAGCCGGACTCCTCCGATTCCGAGGAGGATTTCCTGCCGGATTCTCGTGTTCATGTCGCCGCCGTACGCGAGCGCGGTCAGACCGCGGAAATGCTCGGGGTTTTCGGGCACATCCGTGTCGAGAAGATAGACGAGGCATCTCCCCACGCTGATACTCCAGGCCTGGAAGTGGACGATGCTCGCCCCGATCGTGACGCTCGAAAGAAGACGCTCGCCGTCCTCTCCCCTGACAAGTTCCACCGGGATCACGGCGGGGTCCGTCGTCGGATAGCTTTCCTGCTGGTTCCCCCCCGGATCGATATGCTGCTGAAAATATCCTTGTCGGTAAAACAGGCCTACTCCGATCAGAGGAAGCCCGAGGTCGCTGGAGGATTTGACGTGGTCTCCGGCGAGCACGCCGAGGCCCCCCGAATAGAACGGAAGGCACTCATGAATGCCGAATTCCGCGCAGAAATAGGCGATTGCGGGTTGACCTTTTGGAAGGTGGGGCGCTCCCTCCCAGCGGGGGCTTTTCTTCATGTACTCCTCGAAACTGCCCAGGACCGGAGTCAGGCGCCGCAGAAAATCGGGATCGCCGAGATGGGCGGAAAGCTCGGAGTCGGAGAACTGCGCCAGGACAGCGACAGGATTGTGATTGCTCGATTCCCAGATAAGCGGTGAGAGTTCTTCGAAGATCTGCTGCGCACGCGGATTCCAACTCCACCAGAGATTATGCGAGAGCGCGTGGAGCCGCGTGATGAGCGCAGCGCTCTCATTCCTTGCTTTGTTCAACTCTCGTCCTTCAAGGTTAATGGAATAATTCCGGAGAAACCGGGTCTTTCGTCCGATACGGAGAGTATGAATTTAGAATAATTAGGATAGAAATCAAATCGTGAGCAGGTTGAACCTTCCCGACTCGTTCCCACGCTCTGCGTGGGAACGCAGACCGCGGCGCTCTGCGCCGCAACCATGAGGGGACGCAGAGCGTCCCAATATGCATTCCGCCGCAGAGCGGCGGAACGAGACGTACTTGGGAGACTGTTGCCTTTTTCCGCCGAATTGAGTATCATCGATTCAGAGCGGAACGGCAAAAGAAACGATTTGATTCCCCACAACATTAAATTCTGAAACAGATGGCGGCCCGTGTCCACCGGCTCCTGCTCACCCCTCTTGTCTTCGCCGTCCTGCTCCCTCTCTCCTCGCAGGGGCAGACCTTCACCGTCGGGACCTCGAGCCTCTACGACGAGAACATTTTTGATATCTATCTCCCGACTTCCGATCAGATCACGCAGGCCCAGCTCCAGGTGACGCAGGACTGGGACTTCGATCAGGCGTCGCTGACCGCCTCCTATGAAGGCGCCGGCCAGTTCTTCCGGGATCTCCCCGCAAGGAACTATCATGTCCACCTCCTTTCCTTCAGCGCCCTCTATCATATCGAGAACGCTGATGAAGAGGAAGAATCCGAGGCGGATTCCTCGGATGAGCCGACAGACTCTCTACGGCTCCTCTCGGGCGCCAGGGCGCCCGGAGGGGGCCCGACCGTCCACTCCGATAGCTCCGACCGGTACCTCTTCTTCAACGTGATGGGGGGCTCCCAATTTGACAGGGACATTCCGACCCCCTTCGGAAACCCGATCGTCCATGACAACTGGACTGTCGATGCGCTGGCGTCGGTCCGGCAGCCGGTTGGGCCCCGGTTCAGCCTCAGACCGTCCTACGTATTCTCGGTTCACGTCTATCCGAACGTCTCCGCAATATCGAACATGCAGCATATCGCCGGATTGACGATCGGATCCGATCTCCTCAAGGGATCGTGGATCGCCGTGACGCCCGCGTACGCGTTCAAGAATTACACGGGGTCTTCCACCTTCACCGACACCGTCCGCTTCAGGAATTCCTCCGGTCACGGCAAGGGGTTCGGGCTTGGAAACGGCGGCGTGCGTGAAAGCACCTTCGTCTTCACCACTCCCTCGGTGGACCAGTTTACCCTCTCGGCGACCTGGAAGCAGACCATCGACAGCGGCTCCGAGGTGACGGCCGGCTACATCCGGTATGGGGCGCCCTCGGCGGCGGCTCGCATTCTTCCGGCGCAATTGGGCGGAGCCCCGGGCGATCGGGGCGCAACCGGGCTCTTCGCGGGCGACGATGAAATCTTCGACGACCACTTCGCGTACACCGCGGACGGCTTTTCGCTTCAGCTCAATCAGCGGCTTCCCCTCGGCCTCAGGTTAAGCGCCAGGCAGCTCTACCAGCGCAAGCGCTATGGAGCTCCCGCCATGGACCTCGCGGATTCTCTCACGCTCGCGAGCCACCGGGACGACCGCCGCTATGAGACCGACCTCACGCTCGCGCTCCCCATTTCCCTCGGACCAGGGAAGGTTCTGACTCCCGAAGCAGAGTTTCACCACGTGCGGAACGATTCCAACGCGCCCTACTATGCGTTCGACAAGAGCGTGATCCTTCTCGGAATTTCATTCGAGTTTTGATGGGGGGAGATGCGTCGCGACGCGTCCTGATCGCATGCGCGTTCGTCGCGGCGGGAGCCGGGCTCCGGTTTTTTCACCTCGAGAACCAGCCCCTCTGGAATGACGAGATGTTTTCGCTCGAGGTCGCGACGGCCCCCGTTTCCGCGATACAATCGTCGCTGGCCGCGCAGTATCATCATCCCCCTCTCTTTTTCTACCTCCTCCACTTTGCGCTTTCGGCATTCGGACCGTCCGCATGGGCGTTGCGGCTGATCTCCGCCGCCGCCGGTTCGTTGACAGTCGGCCTTGTCTTCTGGTGGTGCTCAGGGATGTTCGGTATGGCGGCAGGCCTCGTCTCCGGAGCGCTTTGCCTGGTGGCCCCCTTCCATCTCGCATACTCGCAGGAAGGACGGCCCTACGCGCTGGCAGCCTGCCTCGCCCTGACCAGTTGTTGCTCATTTCCGAAGCTCCTGACCGCCCGCAATACCGGTTCAGGGCTCATCTACGCGGTCAGCTCTCTCGCGCTTCTTTATACGCATCACTGGGGGATCTTCGTCCTGGCTTCGCATGTGGTCTACGCGGGGCTGCAGCGGGGCTCCCTCTATGCGGCCAGCAAGGGGCTCCTCCTGAGCTGGATCGCCATCGTGATTCTGTATCTACCCGAAGTCCCGACCCTCATGCACCAGTCCGGCGGCGGCTCACCGTCGGAATGGTTTTGGGTCGAATCGCCGGGCTGGAGGGAGCCCCTCTGGCTCGCGGGCGCCTACTCGGGGACCTATTTCAGGATGGCATCCTCCGTCTTCGACGGAGGGCCGGTCGAGAGGACCGCCGGCGTCGCGTCCGCGATCGCATTCGTCGCCGCGGCGGCCGTCTCGTGGTTTCGCAACCCGGAAAGCACCAACCTGCGGGTGATGCTGGCGTGCCTGGGAGGCACGCTGCTCATCCCCTATCTTATCTCCTACGTGAAACCGGAAGTATTCCTTTGGTACCGGTATACCGTGATCGCCTTCCCGCTTTTTTGCGTCGCGATCGGAGCACTCTCGACGAGCCGGATCTTCCGGGGCCGGGTCCTCCTTCTTCCCGCTCTCCTGCTCGCGGCGGGCGCGATGGGATCGTACCGGTATTACTCCTGGTCCAAATCGAACGTCCGTGACGTGGCGGTCTATGCCGACAGCCTGGCCCGATCGGGGGCCGGGATCCTGATCCGTCCCCGGTCGTTCGCCCCTCTTCTGAATTACTATTATCACGGAGCGGCCCGGCAGGTCGACGAGGCCTACCTCGACAACCCCCTCGGGGAACTGGTCGATACCGCCGCCGCCTTCGTGTATGTTTCTCTCGACGTTCCGAACGGGATCCGGACGTATATGGACGGACATTTCTCGAAGGGGGCCGAGCGCCGCTTTCCCGGAGAGGCGCATATGGGGATGATCGTCACACTCTACAGACAACCTCCCGGGGCCGGTCAATGAGGCGGGGGCGGCTCCTCGAAACCCAACATTCCCCTCACCACAAACTTCGGCCTCCCTTTCACCTCCTCGAACACCCTTCCAAGATATTCCCCGAAGATTCCGAGTATGAAAAACTGGAGGGCGCTGACGAAGAGAAGCACGACGATGGTCGACGCCCACCCCTGCGGGATGAACCCGCGCGTCACCTTCAGAAAAATGATGAAAACCGCGCCGGCCATGGCGAGAAACGAAAAGAGGAACCCGAGCTTCGTCGATAGTTTCAGGGGATGGTACGAGAAGGTGACCAGCCCGTCGTAGGCGAGCCTGAGGAGCTTGGCGAACGTGTATTTCGGCGTTCCCGCCGCCCGCGCTTCCCTCTCGTAGGGTATGCCGAGCTGGCGGAATCCGATCCAGGTGCGCAGGCCCCGGACGAACCGGTTCCGTTCGGGCATCATCTTGAGGATCTGCACGACCGACCGGTCCATGATCGCGAAGTCGCCTGAATCGATCGGGATATCCAGGTAGGAAATTTTGTGGAGCAACTTGTAAAAAAGCGAATAGGCTCCCCGTTTGAACACATTCTCCTTGCGCCGGGTCCTCACGCCGTAGACGACCTGAAAACCCTCCTTCCATTTTTCCACCAGGGAGGGAAGAACCTCCGGCGGATCCTGGAGGTCTCCGTCCATGACGATCACTCCGTCGCCCCGGGCGTACTCGATTCCCGCGGAGATCGCCGTCTGGTGCCCGAAATTCCTCGAGAAACTGATCACGCGCACGCGCGGATCCGATCCGTGCAGGGCGGCAAGGTAGGGAAACGAGTTGTCGGCGCTTCCGTCATCGACATAGATGATTTCAAAATCCTCCCCCATTCCCTCGAGTGCGGCGCAGAGGCGCCGTTGCAGCTCGGGCAACACTTCCTGCTCGTTGAAAATCGGTACGACAACGGACAGGAAGAGGCGTCGCGCGTTCATTCTCCCTCCTCCGGATTCCGGAGCTTGTACAACGTGAGCGTACCGGCGGTCACGGTGTCGAGCACGGCGTACCGCCGGAACTTCCGCGAGACCGCCTCGCTCGAAAGGTGGTGTAAATCGTACAGGTCTCTATATGCAACCGCCGAGTCCCGCAGCTCGGAGACGATGAACACGCGGTGGCCTCCCTCCCATGCTCCGTTCATCGCGGTCTCAAGCTCTTCGAACGATTCGTCGAGGGCGTTGAGATGCTCCACGAGCGAGGCGTGCAACGAAACGGCGCTCCGCCGCGCGAAAAAAGGGATGTAGATTTCGTATTCATCGTCTCCCGGCACGACGACAAGGTCCCCCGGGCTCGAACGCCTGCCGATCTCCCGGGTCGTCATGTAGTAGTCGTTGTTCCCGATCTGGTGCGACGGGTAAAAGGCGGAGAGCGCATTGGCTGACGCCACGAGAAGCACCACCCCCGCGAGGGCGGTTCCGAGCGCCCGCCGCCTGATCAGAGGCGCGCCGACGTTCACATGGAGCCAGGTCCCCGCGAAGAGGACGAATGCGGAGAGCGGCACCGCCCAGAGCTGGTAGTAGGAAGGCCACCACCAGTAGAGAAGCAAGGCGTAGGCAACGAACCATGAAGCGGCGAGTTGGAGAGACTTCCGGTGATCCGGGCCCGCCTTCCGATCCCCCCTGCCCAGGCGCGATCTCACCACGATGAAGACGAAGAGCAGCGCCCCCAGCCCACCCAGGAGCGGGACGCCGTACCTCTGGAGCGGGCGGACCTCGAAGACCCTGTTCATCCAGTAGAAGCCGCCGACGACGGAAGCCCCGAATCCGGAAAAGAGTTCCACAATCTTCCCTGCGCCCACGGTCCCGTAATGGCCGGCGACGTCGATCACGCCGGGCATCGCATAATAGAAACTCCAGAAGAGGAAATCGTGCGGCGAGCTGTTCCCGAGAAGGAGAGCTCCGACAAGAAGATACGGCACGCCTGCCGTGAGCAGGGCGGCAAGGAGATAGATGCCGAGGGACTTCAAACGAAACCCCCCGCTCCAGAGGGCGGCAAGAAACATGACTCCGAGAAGGCCGTTCACCTGGTGCATGAGAAACGCGAGGCCGTTGAGGAATCCGAGAAACCCGATTCTCGCCGGGGAGGCCCCTTCGATCGGAGTCTTCCTCAGCGCCTGGAACAAGAGGAGCGCCATCAGGCAGCTTGCCATGTGGTCGGAGACCATGGCGGTATTGTCCCAGAACGCGAAGGAACAGCCAAGGAGGCAACTGAAGAGCACCGAGAGGGTCACGTCGCCCGTGATATCGCGAAGGATCGCGAACACAAGGGCGAGCCCGACGGAGCCCTCGAGAAGATTCAGGATCTGCGCCGGAAGGAGCGCGGAACCCGCATAGCCTGCAAGCGTCCATGCGTGGTAGAAGAGATAGACGAAGAAACTGAAGAGGAGATGCTGGGAATGAAAGAAATTGTACGCGATCCGTTCCGCCCGGAGGGGCAGGCTCAAATCCGTCCGCTCAACGTCGAGCAGGTAGCTGATCGCGTCGAAGGTGTACTGCCGGGAGAGGGTTGCGAGGGAGAACAGGAAATACCCGGCACCGATGAGAGCCGGCGCGAGGAGAGATTTCAACCTCCGGCGGGAATCATTCATGGCGCCCCGTCACTCCTCGTGGGAACCGGTGAGAGCCGGCGGGAGAGCGGATTTTGCGGAGGCCGCCGGCGGCGGTTCGGGCGCGAGATCGAAGCGAACGGTCTTCGCCCACGTCCGTTTCTCCCGTTTGACCAGGTCGAGGTAGAGGGCCTTCCCGACGATGTAGATCCAGAACTGGCAGTAGGTGAAATACATCAGAAAGGTGAGAAGAATGTTCTTCGCCGTGTCCTCGCGATCGTAGGAGAGCGCGAGGAGGATTTCCAGAATAAAGAGAACGATGGCGACCACCCAGACCGCCGTGTACGGCCCGGGAAGGCTGATCATCACGACGTTTGAAAGCCCGAGCAGGAAGAGGACGTCCGAGCTCACGATCGCGACCAGGAACACGTAGTAGAGCGAAAGGAGATAGAGCAGCTCGAACGCCAGAAACTTGTTTTTGAATGCCGGGACTTCCTTGAGAAATTTTGAAGCGACGTAATTATTCCCCCGCACCCAGCGGGTCCGCTGCTTGATCCAGGCGGACCATGTTTCCGGTTCCTGCTCGTAGGTGATCGAGTAAGGGATGTATTTGATTCTGAATCCTTCCTTATAGACGCGGATGCTGATCTCGGAGTCCTCCGTCATCGCCTCCTCGTCCCACCCCCGGAGTTTTGAGAGGAGGCTCCTCCGGATCACAAAATTCGTCCCGGGAAGCGTCGCCACCTTGAAGAGCTTCCACCGGCCCGCCTGGAGCATCGACTGGAAACTCAGCGTCTCGATGTTGATGAACCGGGTGAGAAGATTTCTCGACTTGTTCACGGTTCTGAACTTGCCCAGCACGGCGCCCAGCCGGTCGTCGAGCAGGAGCTGCGCCATCAGGTACTTGAGCGCGGAGGGGTGCGGGGTGTTGTCCGCGTCGTAAATCGCGATATACTCCGCGTCCGTCCGGCTCAGTCCGAGATTCAGGGCACGCGATTTTCCCTTCCCGCCTTCCCCCGGGGGGATGTCGTAGCACCTCACCCGCGCGTCGCGCTCCGCGTACCGGTTTACGATTTCCCGGGTCGCATCGGAGGATCCGTCGTTGATCACGAGGATGTCGAGGCGATCCGAAGGGTATTCGAGCCGTAACATTGCATCCAGAGTCCGGGCGATCACCTTCTCCTCGTTGTGCGCCGGAATCAGGACCGACACCCTGGGAAAATCGAAGCGGCGGGCGTCGATCGCCCTTTGCTCGCGCAGCGATTGGCGGTAATGGAAGAATCCCGCCAGCGTGAGCACAAGCTGGTAGGCGATCATGAACCAGATGAGGATGACCGAAAGCAGGAACAGGATGCTCAGGTCGAGTTCGAGAAGGGAATGTTCCGCCATCTACGCCCTTGGTTCCGGCGGCCTGGAGACCCTGACGACGGTGTAGAACGTGAGAAGAGCGGCTCCGGACGTCATGCCGAACGCCACAATCAGCCAGGAAGACCAGAAGCTTGTGATGTCGACCCCGTACGACACGGTGGTCTCAAGCACGGCGATCACCGTATGCGTCCCCCCCGGGAGCAGTACGCTGAACCGCCTGTAGCCGGAGAGGGGGTTCGCCTCGATCTCCTTTCCGTCGAGGAACATGGCGAAGGGTCTATGGCTGAAGGAGACCGCGCAGCGGGAATCGCTGTTATATGAGAACGAAACGCTCCGGTTGGAGTTCTCGAGGCGGATCAATTCCCCGGAGATGGAAAGCATCCGCCCGCCCGTTGGGGCGGTGGAAAAGGGATCTCCCGAGTGAGTTTCGCCGACAAGCGTATAGCTTCCGGCCGGTATGAAAAACATCCCCCTGTCCGAAACGATCCGGTCGCCGTCGGTCGACCGGAGGGCCGAATAATCGCGAGGAAGCTGCATCACGACCGGAAACGGGGTGTCGAGCTTCCACCCGCCGCCCGGATCGCGGCGAAGCGACGCGCGCGCGGAAGACGCAAAGCTCATCATGCGCAGGTCCTGCGGCCTGACGCTCGATTCGGAGTAAATCGACACCCGGTCCGCGCCGAGGGCGGCCGAATGGACCATTTCGTAGCTCTCGATGCCGGTCTGAACCAGCGTGGGAAAGAGGGGTGTCGGTTTTTTCTCATCGCGGTACTGGAGGATGTTGAGGTCCAGCATCAGCCCGGCGCCCGGCGCCAGGACCGTCCGGTATCTCTCCGCCATTTGCGTATAGCGCCTCGGATCTTTGGACCATTCCGTCTGAGGATCCTCCACCTGGAGGGTGAACCTGTAGCCGCGCTGCAACGCGACCACCCGCCTCACGTCGACGCCGTGATTCGTGCGAAGCTCCGGGTTTCCGAGATTGTCCATCGCCGTCACGACGACGTCGAGATCCGGCTTGTCCACCTGGACTTCGCGGATCGTCTTCAAAAACTCCTCATGAAACCGGACCAGGGCGTCGACCCGGTAATTCTCGAAGAGTTTCCAGGCGCCCGGATTTTTTTTCCAATAATAGGGGGAGAGGGGTTCCAGCAGGAGCGCCGGATCGAACCCCGCGAGCCGGCGGAATTCTTCCCGGGCTGAGGCGTGCATCGGCGTGAGGAGCCGCGGGTCCCTGGGGCCGTTCCCCGACTCAAAGTAAAGCTCGGCCAGATTCACCCCGTCCCAATCGTACTTCTCGAGGAAATCCTTGAAGATCCCTTTCACGGCGGCCAGGCACGCGGGGCTCGTGAGCGCCACCGGGTACCGCCAGGAGGGCCGGATCGCCTCGCCTTTATAGTTGAGCTCCTGCCACTCGGGGTGTTCCGTCCAGAACTTCTCGGAGACCTGGGGAGGGTCGAGCCAGGCATAGACCAGGATCCCGTTCGCGTGGCAAAGCCGGATCAGCCGGTCATAATTGTACGTCCAGGTCGGATACTGATGCCACCCCACGACGTGAATGATCCGGACGCCGGCCTCCACCCAGTGCTTGACCAGGTCTTCGATGCTGGTGTTATGCCGGTAGCCGTCGTCGAAGTAGACCTCCAGGTTGTCCCTCCTCAGAATGGGCTGAAGCCGGAAGAACTTGCGCACATATTCCAGCAGATACGGAAACCGGCTATACCCTCCGGTGCTGTTCGGGTCGAAGCGCATCCCGAGGAACAGAAATTTTCCCCTGCCGTAGGCCCTCCCCACCACCACGGGCGCTTCGGTCCGGTCATCCGTGCAAAATATTTCGTCGTTGCGGTCGACTTCGAAACGCGTCATGATCTCGGTCGCCGGGAGGATCAACGCGTCCTCCGGGTAGAGCCGGTCGCGCATTTTTTCGATCTTGAGGGACGACGTCGCAAACCTGATCCCGAGCTCCTCCGCGAGGCTGTTCCTCCCGTCGGTGATCACGTTTCCTCCGTTCTCGACGAAATCGACGATCCGGTCGTAGTCGCGGTTCGCAAGCCGGTCAACGTCGTGATACGGGACGATCAGAAGATTATAGGAGCCAAGGTCGCCCACGCTGTCGCCCGCCAGCGTGTCGACTTCGATCCCGAGCGAGCCAAACGCGGCCGCAAAACTCGACTGGTCGTTGAGGGCGCTCCCCGTCAGGGCCGTATCCCAGAGAATCCCGACGCGCGGCTCCGCGAACGATTGTTCGGGTTCGAACATCCCGTTCCACATCACCTTCGCGTTCGATTGCAGCTTCTCGAAAAACGTAGGCTCCGTTTCCCGGTATTCCGACGGTTCCGCGAGGTAGATCTGTCCGGGAGGCACGTGGACGGTTTTCGAAATCAGGCCGTGGACCCTGTCCGGTGATATTTCCCAGTGGTCGGTCTTCCCGTCGGCGCGGAGCCAGGTCTCCCGGACGTACTGGTCCTGGAGCGTGAGGTTGACCGTTTCATCCCCGGTGACGATGACCCTGTCGTTCAGCCGGACAACATTCGACTCGTTCGTCACATTCATGAACGTGTAGCCCATCTCGAGGATCCCGTCGACGTACTCTTCGATGTACTTCGGATCGATGAACGCGTGAATGAAGGCCGAGGCGAAGCCATCCCGGACCGCGAGCTGCGCCTCGGCGCCCCTCAGAAGGTCCCGGACCGCCTGTTCTTCGACCTCCTGCGTGTCGTTGAGCGGAATGTATCCCAGGTTTTCAGGGAGGATCCTCTGGCCGTAGAGGTCGTGCTCGATGATGTAGGGAAAGTACATGCTGTACTCCGAGTTGTCGATCACCATCCGCTGTTCCATGCAGGTGCTGAAATACTCCGGGAACACGGTGTAATCGAGCTGGGACGCGGTATAGTGGGGCGTTTCCCAGAGGAGCGGGTAGATTCCGTTTTTCCAGCATTCGTCGAGTCCCATCTTCATCTTTCGCTCGACGTTTTCGCGTGAGTCATTTTTTATTTTGCGGTCCATGCTCCCGTCCCAGAATTCGAAATCGACCGCCGTCACTCCTTCGTACTGGTGCGTGACGCCGTGCAGGACGATGGTCGCTCCCCGCGAGACCATGTAGTGGATCGCGTCCACGAACTCGGGCTTGTCCGAGAGGCTGACCCGCATTCCGGCTCCGGGATCGACAAAGAACGGGATGATCGCGACAAGGAAGGGGACACGCTTGGATGCGAGAAGATCGGCGATGTCGCGCAGGCGTGCGGGGTCTTCGAAGACGTCCACATCCTCGATCCGGATGAGCGCGCGGTGTATCTCCGGGTGGTCTTCCCCGAGAAGCTCGTGGAGCATGTCGGCAAAATAAATATAGCGGTCGGTTTCCGTCGCCGAGGCAAAGGGCGAGTCCGCAATGTAGAGAAAGTTGCCGCACCGGACGATATACGGCGCCTCCCGCCGCGTGGATTGCGAATAGGCGGTGGCGAGCACCTCGGTGGAATGCCCTCCGACGACGGCGACGATGTTAAGGTTCGGCTCCCCCTTCGTGAAGGTCCGCTTCCCCGCGCGGACGATGTCGAAATTCGACGAAGTATCGAAGGTGACGAACTTCAGCCCGAATCGCTGCTCCAGGTCGAACTGCTTGTTGAACCGGTCCATCCCGGTATTCATCCAGACGACCTGACGGTGCGTCGTGTAGACGTCGCGCATGAACCGGTCCGGCGGATCGTAGTGTTTGCTGTAACCGATGAAAAACGTGAGGTCGAATCCGTCGAGTTCTCCCGCCGAGTAAGAATCCATCCCCTTCAATTGATAGCTCACGTCGAAGTGGCCGAGGAGCATCGCGAGCTCGCGCGCATCCCCCCTCCCCAGATTTGCGGGGAGATCGCTTCCTTCGAAGATGATCAGGATCCGCCTGGGTGCGGGGGTTTGACCGGGAGAAACTGCCGCGAGGAAGAGAACGGAAAGGAGCGCGAGAGTGAGGCGGCGTAGGTGCCCGAGAATCGGGCTTGGGCCGTTTCCCGGATGAGTGAGTCGTATCGGCATGTGCCTAAAAAGTACTCTTTTTGCCACACATAATCAAGGTTTCTCACCCGTCGGGAGGGATGGCTCCGGCACCCCGGATTGTCGCAAATCACGGCGGATGGCTTGAATTAGCGCTAAATTAGTTTTAAGATTGTGGAGTATGGATCGGTTCCACCTCCATGACTGCACCCATACCCGGGATTCTTCTGAATATGCGTACATGAGGACAACGGTTCTGATCCGTAACGCGGTGATGGCAGGCATGCTATTTTCCGCAATGACTCTTTCCGCCGAATGGAACTGGCAGACCCCCCGTCCGCAGGGTAACTCGCTTCGGTCCGTGCAATTTATCGATGCCTCCCATGGATGGGCCGCCGGCGAATACGGGACCATCCTGCACACGACGGACGGCGGCGGGAGCTGGTATGAGCAGGAGTTCGCGAGGACCGACAACATTCTCTCGATCTCCATGGTCTCCGACTCAGAGGGATGGGCCGCGGGCGACAACGGTGTGATCCTCCACACAACTGATAGAGGCGACGATTGGCTCGAGCAATCAAGCGGAGTTTCGGGCGGGCTCAATTCCATTCTCTTCCGCGATCCCCTGAACGGGTGGGCCGCGGGCGATAACGAGGTAATCCTGCATACCACCGATGGAGGCGCGACATGGAGCATCCGGCACCAGGTCTTTAATCCGAACAGCGTCCTGAACGCTCTCGCTTTTGTGAGCCCGAGCGAGGGATGGGTTGTTGGGGCGGGTCGAAGAGTCTACCACACGAGTGACGGCGGGGCAACCTGGCTTCTCAAACCTGTCGGTTCAGGGGTCACCGCCTCGTACCTGAGCGTCGCGTTCATAGATTCGGCGCTCGGCTTCATCGCCGGGACAGGCGGAGAATTGTACCGGACTACCGACGGCGGGCTTACCTGGCCGGCGGCAAGCTCCGGAGACGCCTCAAACCTCAACCAAATCCTGATGCAGAACTCCTTTGTCGGCTGGATGGTCGGCGACGGGAGCAAAGTGCTTCGCACGATCAACGGGGGCCTCTCCTGGTCGACGGTCATGATCGGAGACGGCGAGGATTACAACGGCCTCGCGCGCGTGGGCGGTATGCTCTGGGCGGTGGGAGAGGTCGGCAAGATCATCCAATCCAGCAACGGCGGGACTGCATGGAGTTCGGTCGATGCCGGGTCCCGCTTGAGCGCGAACTGGATCGATACTCCGACCCCGACCGTGGGTGTCGCCGTCGGGCAAACGGGTCTGATTCTCCGTACAATCGACGGAGGCTCCACCTGGGCCGAACAGACCTCGCCGTCCCCTTCGGTTTCATGCTACGGGGTAAAATTCACAGACGCCGATCACGGCTGGGCGGTGGGCGACAATGGAGCAATTTTCCGCACGACGGACGGAGTGAACTGGGCGACGCAGCAGAGCGGCGTCCCCCATTCGCTGTTCGGCGTTACCTTTGGAACCGGTTCGGCAGGATGGATCGTCGGCGGCGAGGCCGCGGGTTTCACCGGCGTGATTCTGCACTCGACCGATGCGGGGGCTTCCTGGAACGTACAGTACAGCGGCGTGCCGCGCATCCTCTATGGGGTTTCCTTCCCCGACGCTCAGAACGGTTGGGCCGTGGGAGAAGAAGGATACATACTTCGTACGACGAACGGGGGAACCACCTGGTCGACGGAGTCGTCAGGGACCGCGGCGGCACTCTTCTGGTGTTCCTTCCCCGACCCGAAAAACGGCTGGGCGGTGGGAGATTCGGGAGTCATTCTGCATACGAGCGACGGTGGATCGTCCTGGCATGCCCAGGCGAGCGGAGTTACGACTACGCTCTATTCAATGGCGCACGTGAATTCGTCCGAGGAGTACATCGCCGCCGACGAGGGCACGATCCTGCATACGTACGACGCGGGGGCTCACTGGGTGGCTGAGTACAGCCGCACCGCCCATAGCCTGTTCGGGGTTGCCACACCCGGGACGGGTGCGGTGTGGGCCTGCGGAGATTACGGGACCGTCGTCCGGGACTCGTTGCACTCGCCGCTCGGGACCATCAACGGTATGGTCTACTTCGATGCCAATAACGACGGAAACTACAACGCCGGGGATTCCGGGATGGGCGGATGGAAGGTGAAAATCGACGGACCGGTACCAGACTCGGCGTTGACGAGGCAGGATGGAACATTTATTTTTGAAAACCTTCCATTGGGATCATACACGCTGAGCGAAGCGGTGAGAGAGTCGTGGACGCAAACCTCCCCTGCCGGCTCTTTCAGCTTCACGCTCGCGGCAAACGGGCCCTTCTTCACCGGACTGTTCGGGAATTTTGCGGCGGGGGCGGCACCGTACAAGGTTAACGGAGGCTGGAACGTCCTCTCTCTCCCTCTTCTGGTTCAAGACCCTCGGGAAACGGCCGTGTATCCGACTGCAACCTCTCCCGCGTTCGGTTATGCGGGGAGCTATTATCTCCTGGATACGATCAACCCCGGAATGGCGTATTGGCTAAAGTTCCCCGGACCGCAGACTCTCTGGCTCTCCGGGACGTCCAACCGCCACGACACGCTCGGCCTCGAACAGGGGTGGAACATGATCGGTACAGTCAGCGATACCGTCTCGGCGGCGGGGGTCATCACCGAACCGCCCGGCCTGATCGCTTCGCATTTCTTCGGGTATAACCAGGGGTATGCGCCGACCGATGTCCTGGTCCCCGGCCAGGGGTACTGGGTAAAATTCTCGCAAACGGGTTCGCTCGTGCTGCGGGCGGGTCCGCGGGACGCCGCCTCCGGCCCAGGATCTCGGGCCCTCCCGGACGACGGATCGAATCTCCTTAACAGGATGACAGTCTCGGACGCGCGCGGAAATCACCAGACGCTCTATTTCGCGACCCGGGAGAATCTGAAGTTGACGGGCGAGCACGCGCTCCCTCCCCTGCCCCCGGGCGACTGCTTCGACGCCAGATTTCCGGACAACAGCGACGCGGTCCTATTCTCCCCGGACGAGGTCCGGGCAGGTAGAGGGACGATCCGCCTTCGCTCCTATGCGCTTCCGCTTCGCTTCAACTGGTCCCGGAGGAATGAGAACCGGATGCGCTACGAACTTCGGACCGAATCGGGGGAGGTCCTCGCGGCAATCTCCTCCGATACCGGACTTTTCATTTTGAGAAACCGGCAAATCCCCGCTGTCGTGCTGACGCCCGCCGTTGACCGGGGTAACGGCGGTATTCCGATCGGATTTTCACTTTCCCAGAATTCACCGAACCCGTTCAACCCTGCAACCCGCGTAAGATTCTCGGTTCCCTCTCAGGACGACCGGCAACCTTCAGTTCAGCAGGCCGCCCGGGCGGGAAGCGCAGGACGAGTTCAACTGAAAGTCTATGATGTCCTGGGGAGAGAAATCGCAACACTGGTGGATGAGGAGAAGCAGCCCGGGGTCTATGAGGCCGTATGGAACGCCTCAAGTGTTCCGAGCGGAATCTACCTCTATCGTCTCACCGCGGGATCGCGCTCCGCCGTGAAAAAAATGGTCCTGATGAAATAAGAACTGCGGGCCCCTGATCAGACTGGATCATCATTCCGTCAGGCGCTTAAAAAGTTCCGATTTTGCGCTCTGTTATTGAGATTGCGGCCGGCCCGTATCTCCGCATTAAAATTGTTTCATGATTCCCGATATCCCTTTTTTAAACTTGAAACATCCGGGAATAAATTGTATCTTCTAACGGAAACACAATACAAATCCCCCCGCACGATATCGTTTGCCTTAAAGTACGAGAGTCCAACGTATGACAGCAGCGGCACTGGTCCGTGTGACGTTTGGAGGGATACTCCTACTCGCTGCAGTTCCCCTCGAGGCGGAATGGAACTGGCAGTCCCCCCTTCCCCAGGGCAATTCCCTTCGCGACGTGCAGTTCATCGACGCCTCAAACGGCTGGGCTGTGGGGGAGTACGGAACAATCGTGCACACGACCAACGGCGGCGCGAGCTGGTACGAACAGGAGTTCGCAAGAACCGACAATATCCTTGCCATTTCGATGATCAGCCTCGAGGAAGGATGGGCTGCCGGAGATAACGGCGTCATCCTGCATACCACGGACAGCGGGGACGACTGGATCGAACAAGAGAGCGGTATCCAGGGGGGTCTTAACGCCATTCTCTTCCGCGACTCGTTCAACGGATGGGCCGCCGGAGACAACGAAGTAATCCTGCACACGAGCGACGGCGGAACGACATGGAGCGTCCAGCACCAGGTCGCGAATCCAAACACCGTTTTGAACGCCCTCGCTTTCGTCAACTCCACCCAGGGCTGGGCCGTGGGCGCGAGCCGGAAGGTCTATCACACGACCGACGGCGGCCTCACCTGGCTCGCCAGAGTGGTCGGCTCCGGGATCTCCGCTTCCTATCTCACGGTTGCGTTCGTCGATTCCCTCCTGGGGTTCATCGCGGGGAGCGGAGGCGAGCTCTACAGGACCACCGACGGGGGGGCGACGTGGCCGGCGGTCAGCTCGGGAGACGCCGAGAATCTGAATCAAATTCTCATGCAGAACTCGTTCGTCGGCTGGATGGTCGGCGACGGAAGCAAGGTGCTCCGGACGATCAACGGCGGTCTGTCGTGGTCGACCGTCGTCATCGGGGACGGCGAAGATTACAGCGGAATCGCCCGCGTCGGGGGTACTCTCTGGGCGGTGGGAGAGGTCGGCAAGATCATTCAATCGACGAACGGCGGGACCGCCTGGAGCTCGGTCGATATCGGGTCCCGCCTCAGCGCGAACTGGATCGATGTCCCCACCCCCGCCGTGGGCGTGGCCGTCGGGCAGACCGGGCTGATCCTTCGGACCACCGATGCCGGCTCGACCTGGACTCAACAGGTCTCTCCCGCTCCGTCGGTCTCCTGCTATGGAGTGAAGTTTATCGACGCGGACCATGGCTGGGCGGTGGGAGACAACGGCACGATCATCCGGACGTCCGACGGAACCAACTGGACGACGGAGCCGAGCGGGGTGACGCACTCCCTCTTCGGAATCACCTTCGGCACGCCCTCCGCGGGCTGGATCGTCGGGGGTGAGGCAAACGGCCTGACCGGCGTGATCCTGAACTCGACGAATGCGGGGGCTTCATGGAGCGTTCAGTTTAACGGTGTGCCGCATATCCTCTACGGCGTTTCGTTTCCGAACGCGCAGAACGGTTGGGCCGTGGGTGAGCAGGGGTACATCCTCCGGACGACGAACGGCGGAACCTCGTGGACTCCGCAGACGTCGGGCACAATTCACGCGCTGTTCTGGTGTTCCTTCCCCGATCCAAATAACGGCTGGGCCGTGGGAGACTCGGGCGTCATCCTTCACACGAGCAATGCCGGGGCATCCTGGCAGACGCAGCCGAGCGGGGTCGATGTCCCCCTCTTCTCGATCGCTCATGTGACTTCATCGGAGATTTTCATCGCCGGGGACCAGGGGACCATCCTCCATACCTCCGATGCGGGTTTGCACTGGGGGCTCCAGTATAGCCGGACGCTGAACAGCTTGTTCGGCCTCTCCACCCCCGGTGCAGGGAGAACGTGGGCCTGCGGCGACTTTGGAACGATCATCGACGACACGCTCAACCTGCATTCCGGATCCATCACGGGGATTGTCTATTTCGACCGGAACAACAACGGCGGTTACGACGCGGGCGATTCCACACTCGGAGGATGGAAAGTAAGAATCCAGGGGCCGGTTTCGGATTCTGTCGTATCGTCTCCGGATGGCACGTTCACGTTCGAGAACCTCCTGCTGGGCTCCTATACTCTGAGCGAGACGGTCCGGCAGTCGTGGACACAGACCGCCCCGCCGACACTGTTCTATAGCGCCACCCTTTCGGGCGCCTCTTCCTCCTTTGACGGCTCCTTCGGAAACTATGCCGCCGGTGCAGTTCCGTGCGGCGTCGTAAAGGGCTGGAATACCCTCTCTCTTCCGCTCCGGCCGGATGCCCCGCGGGCGGCGGATGTCTATCCGACGGCAAGCTCGCCGCCCTATGCGTTCGCCGGCGCGTATATCGTGCTCGACACGCTGAGTCCGGGCATGGCGTACTGGATCAAATTCCGGGCGCCTCAGACTCTCTGGGTGACCGGAACGCCGAGCCACGACGATACGCTCGCCCTGCAGGCAGGATGGAATATGTTCGGCACGATAAGCGATTCCCTCGTGACGACCGCTATTTCGACGGATCCTCCCGGGCTGATCGTCTCCCATTTTTTTGGATATTATCACGCCTACGGGACGGTGAGCGTCCTTGCCCCCGGCCAGGGGTACTGGGTAAAACTCTCCCAGGCGGGGAATCTCATCTTGCACAGCGGCGCCGCGACTGCCGGTTCCGGGGTGAGTCCCCATCCGAAAGGCTTCGAGTCGTTAAACACCCTCACCTTTTCCGATTCGAACGGGAACGATCAACCTCTCTATTTCAGGGTGGGGGTGAACCCCGATGTGTCGGACGACCACGCCCTCCCCCCGGTTCCCCCGGAGGGTTGCTTTGACGCCAGATTTCAGGGCGACCACGATGCGTATTTCTTCGCTTCCTCCGCGCTCCCATTCCGGCCCGGAAGAATCCTCCTTCATTCCACCGGCTCTCCGCTCTCCGTCACATGGTCTCTCCGCGATTCCGATCGATTGAAATACAGGCTCGAGACTGAATCGGGCGGGATCATCGCGACCGTCTCGGGAGATACCGGACTGGTCACGATCCAAAACGCAAACATGACGTCCGTCCTGCTGAGACCGGTCCCTCTGCAGGAGGGGAGCGGGCTTCCGGCGAGCTTCTCGCTCTTTCAGAATTCGCCGAACCCATTCAATCCTTCGACTCGAATCGAGTTTTCCATACCGGCTTTGACCGGGGATCCCGCATCGGGCGGAACCGGCGGGCTTGTGACGCTCAAGGTGTACGACCTGCTCGGCAGAGAGGTCGCCACTCTTGTGCAGGAGAGGATGGAGCCCGGATTCCATGAGGTGGTGTGGGACGCGGTCAGCCTGCCCACGGGGGTCTACACGTACCGCCTTGTGGCGGGACCGAACACCGCCGTGAAAAAAATGGTTCTCCTGCGATGAGAATACTTGCTTTGCTCGCTCTCTTCATAGTCCTGTATCCCGGATGCGCGGATAAGGACGTCCCGCCGGAGACTCCGGCCGACACGACGAGCGCCATCGGCCATTACGGTGCCGGCACATTAAATTTCAGCGCCGAAGGAGGCGGAGGCGAATTCGCGGTAAACGGCAAGTACAAGCCGAGCGATCAATTCGCCACCGATTCTTCCAGCCAGGGGGCCGGAGGGTTCGTGAGAGACACCATGGTGTTTCAGAGAAGGATCGGGGCGATGGTGGCCGGCTATATCCATCATCTTGCCGGCGGAGTACTCAACGAGCGCTGGCTCGTGATGACGCTCCACGGAACATCAAACGTGGTGAATCCGGGCGACTTCCCCTTCGCCCCTTCGAATGCCGAGCAAGCGGGACAGGCGGCCTATCTCTATTTCGCGCTCTCAGACTCCGTCACCTTTCACGATATTTATGTGCCCAGGTCGGGAACGGTGACCCTTTCCTCGTACAACCGCACGACCCGGCGCCTTCAGGGGACCTTTACCGGGACCCTCTGGGGTCCCTTCCCCGATACTCTACGGCAGATTCAGGTGAGCGGAGGCGGATTCGACCTCACCTGCGTTTCCGGTTATTACATTCCCTGACAATCTGTCGACCTCAAGAGGAGGGAGCGCAAGATGGAAGATGCTCTGATCGTCGACAGGCTCCAGTTCGCCTTTACAATCTCCTACCACTATCTGTTTCCCCAGCTGACGATGGGGTTGAGCCTGATCATCGTTCTTTTCAAGGGGCTTTCCCTCTGGAGGAAGGACGAGCGGGCAAACCGCGCAGCACAATTCTGGGCGAAGATTTTCGCGGTGAACTTCGCCGTGGGGGTGGTGACCGGAATCCCGATGGAATTTCAGTTCGGCACGAACTGGGCGAGATTCTCGAGCTATGCGGGTGAAGTCATCGGCCAGCCTCTCGCCATGGAGGGGGTGTTCTCGTTTTTTCTGGAGTCGAGCTTTCTGGGGCTTTTCCTCTTCGGCGAGAAGAGACTGGGACAGGCCGGGCACTTTGCGACCGCGTTGCTCGTTTTCATCGGGTCGTGGATCTCGGGCTTCTTCATCGTCGCCACAGACGCCTGGATGCAGCATCCCGTCGGGCACTCCATTCTCCCGAACGGCCATCTCCGGCTCGAGAGCCTGACGGAGCTCCTCACCAACCCGTGGCTCGGATGGCAGTATGCGCATACGATGGCGGGCTCGGTGGTGACGGCGGCGTTCGTCGTCGGGGCGGTCGGATCCTATTATCTGCTCGCGGGGCGCGACACCGGGTATGGAAAGCTATTTGTGCGGACGGGAGTTCTCACCGGCCTCACGGCGGCTCTGCTCGTCCTTTTCCCCACGGGCGACGGGCAGGGAAAGAATGTCGTTCTCTATCAACCTCCGACTCTTGCGGCGATGGAGGGGTTGTTTCAAACGAAACAGGGGGCGGAGCTTGTGATCGTCGGGCAGCCGGATATGCAACAGATGAAGATCGACAACCCGCTCCACATCCCGAAGCTGCTCAGCTTTTTGACGTACTACCGGTGGTCGGCCGAAGTGAAGGGGCTCGACGCCTTCCCGCGCGAGGAGTGGCCCGACAATATCCCCCTCCTCTATTACAGCTATCATATCATGGTGGGGCTTGGGACGATCTTTATCGGCATCCTCCTCCTCTGCTCGGCGCTCCTCTGGAAAAGGCGATTGTTCTCCTCCCGGTGGGCCCTCTGGATTCTGATGCTCGGATTCCCCTTTCCGTATATCGCGAACACAGCCGGATGGCTCACCGCCGAGCTCGGCAGGCAACCCTGGCTCGTCTACGGCCTCCTGCGAACCGCTCACGGAACGTCGCCGACAGTTTCTGCGGGCAACGGGATGTTCACGCTCCTCGGATTTCTCGGGATCTATTTCGTGATCGGCGTCCTGTTTCTCTTTCTGGTCGTCAAGCGCATTAATCAAGGCCCGGACGGCCATGCCGGGCATACGGGCGCGGACTGACAGGGATCGTGCCGATGGAAACCCTCTGGTTTGCGCTCCTGACCTTCATGCTTTGCATGTACGCCGTGCTCGATGGGTTCGATCTCGGAGCCGGATCCCTCCACTTGATCCTCGCGAAGAGCGAGGAGGAGAGGCGGATCATCCTGAACTCCATCGCACCCCTCTGGGACGGCAACGAAGTCTGGCTCATCGCGGCGGGGGGAACGATGTTTTTCGCGTTTCCCCTTCTCTACTCGTCCAGTTTCAGCGGATTTTATCTCCCCCTGATGATCGTGTTATGGTTACTGATGCTCCGGGGTCTCGGGATCGAGTTCCGGCACCAGGTCCATCACCCCATCTGGAGGTCGTTCTGGGACGCAGTCTTCTCCGTGTCAAGCCTTCTTCTGGCGCTGTTCCTCGGCGCCGCCCTGGGGAACGTCGTGCGCGGGGTCCCGCTGGGGAAGGACGGCTACTTCTTCGAACCTCTCTGGACGACATTTACAGTCGTCCCGGACGCCGGTATTCTCGACTGGTTCACGCTCCTGATGGGGTTGGTCACCTGTTCCACGCTGGCGGTCCACGGCGCGACGTTCCTGGCTATCAAGAGCGAAGGCGGTCTCCGTGAGCGTTCCCGCTCGATCGCCTCCGCCGCCTGGTGGTTGATGCTCTCGACCTCTCTCGCGGCTCTGGTCGCCGTCTCCTCGATCAGGCAGGGGATCTGGGATAATTACATGTTGCATCCATGGGGAATCATTTTCCCCCTCGGAGGGCTGCTTGGCCTCGCCGGGAACCGTATCTGCTTGCGCCGGGGTTCGGATCGCGCGGCGTTCTTCTGCTCTTCCCTCTTCATCTTCTCGATGTTGTCGAGCACCGCATTCGGGCTCTATCCGGCTCTTCTCCCCTCCTCCATCGATCCCCGGGATACGCTCACCGTCCAATCTGCTGCCGCACACGGTTCCACGCTCGCGACCGGCCTCCCCTGGTGGATCGCGGGGATGAGCCTTGTCGGAGCGTACTTCGTCTTCGTCTACCGGATGTTCAGGGGGAAGGCGACGTCAGGAGAGGGAGGCTACTGACTGGGTTGCGGCGCAGAGCGCCGCGGTATGCGTTCCCACGCAGACAGACTGTGTGAGAACTTCCCCAAAGGGGTTTCATCAGACTTTGACGTGGGGATTTACACTTCTCCTCGTTTAGAAGATCTGCTCTGCCCGAGGATCGATG